>QHNF01000215.1:8470-9971 GCA_003218345.1 Verrucomicrobiota bacterium
CATGAAACCTCCAATTTCCGTTTTCTCGCTGGTCGTTGCTGGTCTGTGGAGCACGGTTCTTCCAATAAACGCGCAGGTCAACGTGACCCAGGAGCACAACAATCTTTCCCGCGATGGCCTTTACATCGATTCGACCTTTACACCCGCGAACGCAGCCAATCTAACTCGCGATCTGGGCTTTAACGGCACAATCTCCGGTAATGTGTATGCGCAGCCGCTTTACGTTGAAGGCGGACCGGACGGCAGGGCGAAGGTCATTGTAGTGACCGAATCGAACAATGTTTATGCGCTCGACGCCATCGATGGCAGCATTATCTGGCCACGCAACGTTGGCGTCGCTGTGCCGCTGAACAATTTGCCGTGCGGCAATATCGATCCCATGGGCATAACCGGCACGCCGGTGGTCGATCTTGCCTCACGCGCACTCTTCCTCGACGCGATGACCACGCCCGACGGCGGCATAACCAAGAAACATCTCATTTATTCGTTGAACGTGGATACCGGCGCAACCAATCCCAATTGGCCCCTGGACGTGGACGCCACCGCTGTATTCAACGGCACGCACTTTACTTCATCCGTGCAGAGCGAGCGAGGTGGGCTCGCTCTGGTGAACGGCCGTGTCTATGTTTCCTACTCCGGTCATTTCGGCGACTGCGGCACGTATCATGGCTGGGTAGTCGGCGTCGATATCAACAATCCTGCCAACGTCATGGCTTGGGCCACGGATGCCATTGGTGGTGGCATCTGGGGACATGGTGGTGTTGCCAGCGATGGCACTAACATGTTTGTCGTCACGGGGAACACCTTCACAAATCCGGGAGACCCATGGAGCGGCGGCGAAGCTATTATTCGTTTGCAAGCCGGACCGGTTCTTGACGATTTCTGGGCACCCCTCAATTGGCAGTCGCTCGATCAGGGCGACACCGATCTCGGCGGTTGCAGCGCCACGCTCATCGATGTGCCGGGAGCAGCGCCTTCGCAGTTGGTGCTCGCGTTAGGCAAGGATGGCATGGCCTATTTGCTTGACCGCAATAATCTCGGTGGCGTTACCACGCCGCTGGCCTTAGAAAACCTTCCCAGTGCTGTCAGGGGCCAGTCGGCTGCCACATACCACACGAGCCAGGGAACGTATTTCGTTTTTCATACCGAAAATAATGCCGTTGCGGCGTACAAAATTACTCCGACAAATCCGCCCACTATAGTTCCTGCTTGGAACATGAGCCAGAGCGGCCTGGGCTCGGCCTGGGTTACTTCGACAGACGGCATGAATAACGTGATCGTGTGGGTGGCCGGTGCCGGAGGCGACCAGCGCTTGCACGCTTACGATGGCGATACCGGCGCAGTGATTTACGCCGGCGGCGGCGCCAACGAAATGATGACCGGCACGCGGAGATGGAACACAGGCATCGTCGCTCGCGGTCGCATCTACTTCGCTGCGGATAACAAAGTCTATGCCTTTGCCGTGCCAGAAGGGACGCCCACGCCAACACCCACAGCGACT
>QHNF01000216.1 GCA_003218345.1 Verrucomicrobiota bacterium
CGAAATGGCGCAGCGAGCATAGTGGCCTGAGCCTGACGGTGCGCCAGCCGACGGACTCGTCGCGTGGCGAGCTTGCGCTCGCACTTTCGCAAGCGGGACGCATGCGCTACTTTACGGCGTCGGCGATGGGCTCAATGCCGGCTGCGCCGTCGCTGTCGGAGAAGGGCCCCATCCGCTCAAGCCGGTGCCGACTTTCTGCCGTGTCGCCGCGCCAACGCTGCTAAGAACAGCAAGGCCGATTGCCGATTGATCCAGCGTGATTGGCCCTACCGACTCGGCCACGTAACCATCGCCATCGTACCGTTGCGAGGAGACAATTGGGCTCAAGTGCTTCGTAATCACCTCTGGCGACGGGAGCTTGCTAAGATCGACGGAGCCAGCAATCGCCGGCATGAACGCCGCCGCCATTAACAACATTGGACGAAGCGAGGCATCCAGCCGGGAATACAGTAACGCCATGTCGACGTAGGCAAAAAAATTTGTTGGCGCCGGCAGCAATCGCGCGGCCGCCTTGTAAGTTTGCGAGTCTGAAAATTCTGAGGAGCTGGTCCCGCTGCGTTTTACGGCCTCCTCTACTGAGACTGGGTTAAAACCAGCGATAAGAATTCGCTCCGATAAGCCGATCGTTGGAGTAATGGAGACAAGACTCGCAGCCGACTGCTTCGAAAAATAACGGACGCCATCCTTGTCTGTTTGGGTCCAGAGTGCACCTTCATCGGCGTGCGTAAGAACTTCAATAATCTTGTCGGCTTTGGCCATGTCCACGACCGGCAGTGTTAGAAGCAAAGATGGCCAATGCGCGCTCGATGGCCAATCCGCTAATGATCCTAACTCTGGGCCAAATGCAGCTTTCCAATCATCGGCTGCAATCCCGCTATCGGCGAGACTTTGAAAAATTTTCTGCACTCCGCCGCCGAAGGCTGCCACTTGGTTAAGTGTCTCCATTTTTTCCCCTAGGTTGAGCAGCATCGACAGATAAAAAAACGTCTCTTTCGTCCCAAGCGTCAGCGACGACCGGCTGAGCGTGGCATCGCGCTCCAGCTTCGGCATTCCAAGAAAAAGCACGTCGTGTATTTTTCCGTTCTCGAACCGAGTTGAACCGGCGATGGACCGCATTTTCTCGAGCAGCGTGGACTCACCAGGGCTGGCAGTTGATCGGACAGCAGCACGCAGCGCGGCAAATCGCTCGGAAAATTTCTTCGGCTGCAGATAGAAAAACGCCACATAATTCAATGGCCGGTGCGAAATCGCTGCGCGGTACGCTTCGTCTTTGTCGAGCGTTTGCTCTGGATTTTGGATACGGTGATCGGCGCGATCGAGCAGCACCTTTAATTCCGTTATGTCCGTGGCCGCAAAGAACCAGGGGCGATCATATGTCGTCGCGAGAGTAAACGGGGTCGCGGTGACCAGCTCGATTTCATGATGCTGGTATTGAAGCTTCTCGTGCTTCGCGCCCGGACTTTGTTCCAAAAAGGTCGAGCGCCATTTGCCGATGACTCGCTCCGCGTCTTCCTCGCTTCCGCGAAAGCGGAAGCCACCCACAAGTTTTGGACTGTTATCGTCGATAGACGTTAACGCGAAGAAGGCGTTCTTCGGGTCGAGCTGTTCGATTTCTCGCAGCGTCTGAGAAGCCGCATCTTTCTTTGGAAGATTGGCCAGCGGCTTGCGCAGAAAATCCTGTACCGCGGGTTCGCGGTAGAGCTGGTAAATATCGCAGTGATACCACTCATCGCGCATTTGATTAAAGTCCGGCATGTGCGCCAGAAAAATGGTTTCCCTAGGCAGAAGCGCGCTCACAGAAGCGCTCGAAGTTTGCTGAGAAAGCTTCCAGAAGTACCAGCCAGCGAATCCGGCGACGGCGACCGCGATGACTAGCAACAGAATTCGTCTCATAAACACGGCCGTGTCATCAGTGCGGATGCTGGATACTCGATGCTGGATATCGGATCAACCGCAAACTGATCGAGCATCTGGAATCCAGGGGGTACTGCGCTAGTTGTGAAAAGCCGTTGTAGGGCAAGCGCGTCGCTTGCCGAGGTGCTGAATGTGAATTGGAAATCACGCGATTGGCAGGCGAAGCGCCCGCCCTACAATTACGCTCGCGGGTGAAATTGCCGATGCACAGCTTTAAGTCGCTGCTGATCGACGTGCGTATAGACTTGCGTCGTCGAAATATCGGCGTGGCCTAGCATTTCCTGGATGATCCGCAGATCAGCGCCGTTCCCGAGCAGATGCGTCGCGAAACTGTGCCGGAGAAGATGCGGATAAATATTCTTCTCCAGTCCGGCGTGCCGCGCATGTTTTTTCACGATCTGCCAGATTCGCGCTGTTGTTAATCTGGTGCCGCGCGCGGAAAGAAAAATTTCGCTGCTGCTGCGGCTCTTCACAAGCTTCGGTCGCTCGGTGGATAAGTATGCTGCCAGCGCTTCGCACGCTTTGCGGCCCACCGGGACTAGGCGTGTCTTGTTTCCTTTGCCAGTCACGCGCACAACGCGTTCCTCGAAATTGAAATTCTCCAATCGCGCATTCGCCAGCTCGGAAATGCGCAGACCGCTCGCGTAAAGCAGCTCGATCATCGCCCGGTCGCGCAAACCGTAAAGAGCTTTCGTGTCGATCTTTTCCAGGAACTGCTCCACTTGCAATTCGTTCAGCGTCTCCGGGAGATAACGCTCGATCCGTGGAAGCGGCACCGCGTCAGCCGGATCGCGTTCAACCATGCCTTTAGCGGCCAGGAATCGGAAAAAGATCTTCAATGCAACTACAATTAACTTGATCGAAGAGGCGGAAAGGCCGGCGCGTTTGCGCTCAGCAAGATATTCGCTGATGACCGGAAGAGTCACGGCACGCGGATTATCGATTGTTTTCCTGGCGGCGCACCACTGCGCGAAATCACTCAGCGATCTTTGGGTGGAGAGCTGGTAATTTTCAGAAAGACCGCGCTCGACTGCGAGGAAGCGAATAAACGAATCGATCGAGTCTTCCATTTCTGGACTGTAGCGGCAGGCGTGCCGCCTGCAAAATCCCGAGTCGTTGAGCCGGCACGGCTGCCTCTGCAGGAGAGATAGCCGTAACGTTATTGACAAGGCGAGGCTAGGTGTTCGATGTTTGTTTACGATGAGTTTGGATCTCAATACAATCCTGAAGGATTGGCAGCACGAGAACGGCAACATCAAAGTGCGCAAGATCACCGGTCTCGATGGCCGCGAAAAATTGCAACTGCGGGTCGATCTTGGGGTGTTACAAATGGAAATGACCGGGCGGCCCGATGGCCGACGCCCGCACAAGTGCGAGTCGCTTTTGGAATATCATCAAAAGCGGGCAGCCCGCGCCGAAGAAAAGGGCGAATCTTACGAACTGACGCCCGAACAATGTGCGGAGCTTCAACAGGAGGGCATCCAGTATTATCATCGTTACTTGAGCCTGTTTCAGATCAACGATTTCGAAGGTGTGGTGCGCGATACGCAGCACAATCTCGACCTTTTTAGTTTTGTCACCGAGCACACGGATCGGGAGGAATTTTCCTGGAGCCTGCAGCAGTTCCGGCCTTACGTGCTGATGATGAATACGCGCGCCAAGGCATCCATTGTCCTCGGCCAGGGAAAATTTGCCGAGGCCATAGCAGAGATTGAGCGCGGCCGCAATGCGATTACGGATTTTTTTCAACACTCAAATTTTCCGGAGCTGGTGTCTAAAAGCTCGGAAATCGCATTTCTCGACGAATGGCTCGAGGAAGTGAAAGCGAAGCGCCCGCTTTCGAAGTTGGAGATTATGCAGCGCGAGATGGAAACTGCGATTGCAAAGGAACTCTACGAGCGCGCAGCGGAGTTGCGCGATGCCATTAAGCTGCTGAAGACGCAGAAGCCGGTATAACGTGTGGCGCAGCTTAACGTCTGCGATGATTTAGGCTTCAAGGGGTGTTTTCCCCGGCGCGCACGGCGGTCGCGCCCTACCGCATTGCCGGGACCTGCTGGAATGTCCTTGCACGTTGGCAACGAACATCTAGCCGTCTTGTAGGTATGAAAGCTGCATTCTATTCGCTAGCTTTGAGCACGTCTTTCATTCTCCCGCTCCGCGCAGACCTCACGATTGTCTATACAACGACATTGCAACCGGTAACACAGGGTCCGAAGGCTCAAGCAACCGCTAGCCTGTTGAGTGCTACTAACATGACCATCAAAGTCAAAGGCGACAAAGCGCGCATTGATGCTTCCCCGCAGGTCACTACGATCTTCGATGGAAGAACGGGCGAGTTGATCAATCTGTTGAATGACCAGAAGACTGTTGTCCGAATTTCGCCGGATAAG
>QHNF01000186.1 GCA_003218345.1 Verrucomicrobiota bacterium
CGGCATGGGCGAACCTCCCGTCCCGCCGATTGTTCCGGCAATAACGAACGCGATTTTCGCGGCGACCGGGAAACGCATCCGTCGCTTACCGATCCGTTCCGAAGATTTGGCGTGAGGTTGAATCGGGATATTCGGTAAAGGATTTCGCCGATTGATCCTCTTGATACGTTAGAGAAACGGAAGCGCAACCACTTCGGTTGGAATCGGCCCGAACGCATTCGCCGCAGAGTCTCCCGGCGGGAGCGCATCCAATCGCGTGCCGATCGTGTTGAAGCCGCGCTTCACATATCCCAGCGCGACTTCTTTTCCAATTCGCTCGCTCCGCGTTACGCTCGTGATCCAGCCAGCTTCTTTCGCCGCCGCAGAAGCAGCGACAAGTTTCATACCTGACTGAAGCGGGATATCGTCCAGCGAAATCAACCCGCACAATCGTTTATTCGTCTGACCGGACATCTTCATCCGCGAGATCACTTCCTGACCAATGTAACAACCCTTCTCGTAATCGATTGTCCGTTTTTCCAGATTGGCTTCGATTGGAATAATTTCCCCTGTCAGTTCGCAGCCCCAGCGGGGAATACCTTGTTCGATTCGCATGACCTCCGCGGCGGCAGAATCGACAAGCCCGAATGCCGAGGATAATTCTTCCAACACAGCATCCTGATGCGCTGCGTCGGTCCATATGTCCCACCCTGGCTCGGCGAAACGGCGGACAGAAACAATCCTGCCATACTGTGGCGTTGGCCCCGAATGCATTCGGGGTTCTGACAGCACGTGAAACAGCGAGAACTGATCGGTCGCCTCCTCAATCTGAACATCGTCGGCGATCACGTACCGCTCTAGTCTGGCGCGGAGTACTTCTCGAAGTTCAGGCGCTGCATCGATCAAGAAGCACTCCCCAAGCACGGAAGCGAAAATGTGGGCGTTCATCTTGCCCTTTGCATTGAGCACACACGCCTCGAGTGCGGCCGTTTCGCTCGCCTTGCGCAAATCATTTGTAATTTGCCCGTTGAGGAATCGAAGCCGGTCCGTCCCGCTGATACGAAACTTTGCGCGTCCGGAGAGATCGAGGGCGGCTTGCTTGGCTTGGCAGTGCTGCGTCATTCTTTTCCGGACGAAAGCCGGCTCAGGAGTTGCTTGAGAAAGCCGCGGCGTAATCGGGTCGTTTCATTAACGCCTCCGCTGGTTGCCGCGCCGAAACTGAGCAAAGGCGCTGGCGAACCCGGCACATCCGCATCTTGTGGTTCGCGGTCTTGGGTCTCCAATTCGGCGGCCCCCGTGATCACCTCGCTGGCGTCGGCTTGCTCCCCCTGCTCTTGCATTTGCAGTTCCTCCTGAACAGCAAGTCCAGGCTCGTGCAAATATTTGCGCGCGACTACCGAAAAATCGTCGTCCCCGTGACCCCATTGCATTTGCTCAAGCAGCTGGTCACGGGCCGCGGCGGTCACCCCTAAGTCGAGATAATGCGACGAACCAACGTGATTGGCGATCTGCATATCTTTCAGCATGTGCTTAACAGAAAAGTGCGGCTCAAAATCCTGGCTGAGCATTTTCGGCAGTTTCATCGCCAAAGTTGCCGAGTGACTGGCATTGCTGCGCAGCGCCTCGACAAATTTTTCCAGCGGCACACTTAAAACTTGAACCAGCGCCAGAGCTTCAGCCGCGGCCTGGACGCTCGCGGCAGTGATCATGTTCGTTGCGATTTTGATCGCACTCGCCTGGCCAATTGCCCCGATCTCAATAATCTCTTTGCTGCTGGCTTCGAGGATAGGACGCGCTTCCCGCAACACAGCATCGTCCCCGGCTACATAAAAAACCAACTCTCCCTTTTCCGCTGCAAGCTTGCTCCCGGTAAAGGGCGCCTCGACGAATCGCGCGCCTCGATGTTCGACAATTTCCGCGGCAGCACGCATCGAATCCGGAGCGACCGTTGAATGCGCGAGGACGAAGTGATGCGGTGTCAGCTTTTCTCTCAACTGTTCGACAGTTTGCAACAGAGCTTCGTCATCGGAGACAAAGATCTGGATGTAATTGCAAATTTCGGCAAGTTCCGCAGGGGACCCCACGAAATTTGGAACAGGGCGCGGCGACCGGTTCCAAACGAAAACCGGAAACCCTTTCCGGCGCAGATTCCCAGCCACTCCGCGACCGATTATTCCAAGTCCGATCACGCCAATGTTTTTGCGCGTTAAATGGGACTTAGAGGTCAGGCGTTCCATTGAGGTGGCAATTGATGATCAAACTGCCGAGAAAAATGCCCCCAGGCAATATGGAAGTGTCAGAAAAATGACGACGCACGAATGCCGAATCCTGAAGAATCGGGCATTCATTCGTGATTCGTGCTTTGCCATTAATTGATCGCGCGCCGCTTCATTTCAGCGTCCAGCATCTTTCAACGCAAACTCAGACAGGTAATACAAGGCGACCGAACCAACAATCTTCAGGCTTTCTGCATCAAGCTTATCCATCGTGTCCTCGGCTGTGTGCCACCAGGGATAATCAAAATCAATTACGTCGATCGTCGGAATCCCGATGGCATTCAGTGGTGTGTGATCGTCAATCAACTCCCGATCCAGGTAGGTGAAATCACTTCGCAAATTGAGGGCCTCCGCCGCCGCAAAAATATTTCGCGCCATTTCGGCGGGCGAATCCGCTGGAAGCGTGATACCGAGGGCCCGATCGCCCACCATGTCGAACAACATCCCGCCGTGAAATCGCTTCGCTCCGCTCTCAAGTTGCCTGGCAAAATAGCGGCTGCCGTACAAACCATCCGTATCAGAAAAATGTTCGTATGCTTCTTCGCCATCAAAAAACACCAACTCAATTTTCGCAGCCAGATTTGGATGCTGCCCAATCACCCGGGCTAATTCCAAAAGCAGGCCGGTGCTGGAACCACCATCATTCGCTCCGACGAACCGGATCGTGTCGAACGTTTTTGTGTCGTAATGCGAGCACAATAAAAACAAGGGCGACGCCTTCCCCTGCCTGGGAAATTGGGCAATCAAATTCACGAACTGCACCTTGCCTTGCGGTGTAGTGTCACTGAACGCCTGCCGTGTTACCTGCCAGCCGGAGCGCCGGAGCTGGCTCTCAATGTAATCTCTCGATTTTTCGATAGCCTCAGATCCGGGCGGGCGCGGCCCGAAATCTACCAATCGCTGAACATGAGCGAAGGCTTTCTGGCCCAAAAATTCTTCCCAAATGTTCGGTGCACCGGCTTTGACCACTGATGGCGCGCTCAGCAAAAGCGGAACCAACACTGCAAATGTAATCACTGTTCGCCTGTTCATCGCTTGAACGCTCCAACGCTTCAACGCCACGCAGCGGAGCGAATTCAACTCTCGCCCTGCGGCAGTCCTAGAGCCGTAAGGATCCGCTGGAGATCGTCATTTCCGTAATACTCGATTTCAATTCGCCCACGTTTGTCTCCGTGATGAATGGTCACGTGCGTGGCGAGATACTCTTGCAAGCGGTTCTGCAGATCTTCCACTGCTGTTGAAGCAGCAGCCAGCTCGTTCCCGAGGCGTCGGGACTTCCGCCGTAGGCGTCCAATCCCAAGTTGGCGGGCAACCAGGCGCTCCGTCGAACGCACCGTCGCATTGCGACGTAAAACCGTTTCCGCAGCCAGCAGTTGTTCCTCGGGCGCTTTTAATGCTAACAAGACCTTTGCGTGACCGACCGAAAGCAAATTCTGAGCGAGCCAGATTTGCACTTGTGGATGCAGATCCAAAAGCCTTAGTGCATTGGCCACCGACGCCCTGCTACGTCCAACCTTGAGCGCGATGTCTTCCTGCCGCATTCCAAATTCATTGGCCAGCCTGGAATAGCCCTGGGCCTCTTCGATTGGATTGAGATCGGCGCGCTGCAGGTTTTCGATCAGAGATAACTCGAGCACTTCCAAGTCATTCGCGCTCCTAATGATCGCGGGCACTTCGCTAAGACCGATCTCCTGCGCCGCGCGCCAGCGGCGTTCGCCTGCGATCAATTCAAATCGCGCGCCCATTTGTCGGACAATGAGCGGTTGAATGATCCCATGTTGCCGAATCGAATCGATCAGTTCCTGCAACGCTTCGCGCCCAAAGTCTTTGCGCGGCTGCAGCGCGCTCGGAACAATGCTTGCCAAATTAATCTGGTGCACCCTCTCACCCGACTCGGCGACATCCGTCCGCATGGCGACTGACGGAGCGCCGATTAGTGCGCCAAGACCCTTGCCCAGACCAGACCGTGCCATGCGCCTGAGGCTACGGGAACAGCCTCATCAACGCAAACAAACAGCCTCATCAACGCAAACAACAAACCGCCCGGCAGTGCAGTATCTGTTTAGCGCTCACGAGCGTCGAACCAGTCAAGCCGCGGGTCATCTCGAGCCTGCGAAGACGGCGACGGACCGCACGGCGAAGCGATCACGCTCTCATCCCGTATGTGATCACCTGCGTGTCGGGGAGGTCCCTCGACGCGCTTCGCCGGCCTGGGGATGACAACACTAGTGGCTCGATGGGAAATGTTCCACGCGATGAACCGCGCGCTCTCCTCTTTAACAAATGCGCTTCGCTGATGTTAAATAGATACCAGCCAAGACGGCTGTCCCACAGTCGCGGAAGATCGCCCTCTCAATTTCCCGAACGCTTCAATTAAAAAAAATAGATAAAAATGATGTTGACACCGAAAGACAAAATTCATTATCAACGCGGCTGGCTCCAAAAAGGCAGAGGATTTTTACCCGGTAGATTCTTTGTCTGTTCGGATCCCAAGAACCACAAAACAAAATGAACACGACCGGGGAAAGAGAAAGAACAGATTCATGTATCCACTCATTCAATTTAAAACATTAGTTTCATGCGGACGAGATCCGGCTCGCTCGCTGCCTTTGCGGCGCGGGTTCCTTCTCATCCCGCTCATTCTGGGGTGCTTTGCGCTTTCGCCGCAAATGCAAGCAGTTAGTCCGACACCGGACGGGGCCTATCCCAACTTCACCACGGCCGAAGGGCAAAAGGCGCTTCAAAACCTCGTCGGCGGCGTTGCCAACACAGGCCTTGGTGCGTTTGCGCTCTTTAGCGACGTCAACGGCAGCTTCAACACCGGTGTCGGCGCTGGAGCGCTTGACCTCAACACTGCGGATTCAAATACGGCCACCGGCGCTGCGGCGCTGTTGCTGAACACCACCGGCACTCAAAACACGGCCAATGGAACAGCCGCGCTGCTCTCCAACAATGACGGCAATAACAATACGGCTGTCGGCGCCTTTGCGCTCACTAGCAATGTTGGCGTCACCACGATTGCCGGGGAAGGCAGCTTCAATAATGCCGTCGGCGCTAATGTGCTCTTGTCAAACACGGACG
Source organism: Verrucomicrobiota bacterium (assembly GCA_003218345.1). Classification (GTDB taxonomy): domain Bacteria; phylum Verrucomicrobiota; class Verrucomicrobiia; order Chthoniobacterales; family UBA10450; genus Udaeobacter. Next base: position 5,337 of record QHNF01000186.1, read on the forward strand.
GATTCAGCAACAATGCTCTTGGCGAGAGCGCGCTCTTTTTCAATCAACACGGTGCTGAAAACACAGCCGTGGGTGATCAAGCGCTCGAGAATAACGATTCAGCCGGAAGCGTCCCGACGACGGCGGACTTTAACACGGCTGTTGGTTCCGCAGCGCTCTTCAGCAATGTTGATGGCGATTCAAACAACGCCGTCGGTGCTGATGCGCTCACCAGCAATGTCGGCGACGGGACTGGTGCCGGCAGCTTCAATAATGCCATGGGTTTTGGGGCGCTCGGTGACAACGTAAGCGGGTTTGGAAACGTAGCAGTCGGTGACTTAGCAGGAGCCGGCAATACCACCGGTAGTGCTAACACTTATCTCGGTGTAGGCGGTGCGGTTGTCGATGGCGAAAACGACACGATACGCATCGGCGACCCCGCTTTTAACGTAGCCTGCTTTATTGGTGGCATCTTCGGGGAGACAACAGCAGCTGGTGCCCTCCCAGTAGTCGTCGATGCCAACGGTCAGCTGGGCACGATCGTCTCGTCTCGGCGGTTTAAGGACGACATTAAACCGATGGATAAAGCCAGCGAAGCGATCCTGTCGCTTAAGCCGGTGACGTTCCATTACAAGAGCGACAAAACCGGCGCGCCGCAATTTGGATTAATCGCCGAGGACGTAGCCGCAGTGAACCCAGACCTGGTCGTGCGTGATCGGAAGGGCGAAATCCTTTCAGTGCACTACGAAGCAGTGAACGCGATGTTGCTCAACGAGTTCCTCAAAGAGCATCGCACCGTTACAGACTTGCAGACCATGGCTGAAAAACAGCAGGCAACTATTGCTCTGCAGGAGGGACAAATTAAGGTACTGACCGCGAGCCTCAGGGAACAGGCCGCGCAAATTCAGAAGGTGAGCGCCCAGGTTGAAATGATCAAACCGGCGCCGCAAGTCGTGGAGAATCGATAAAACTGTTGACGGAGCGTCTGTAGAGAAGTCAGCCGCTCCTAAACACAGTTATAACAAACAGCCGTCGCGCGGTAACCGCGCGGCGGCTGTTTTGTTTTACATAGCCGCCTCGCTCTCGGTCGAGGCGCGACCTAAGCGTGCCATACAGCCTTAGCGCCGCGCTTCGCACCTGTCTTCGCTCCGCGTCGCTTTTTGGAGCTGCGTCTGGAATCAAAGCACTGCGTGCGAAATCTATGGAGAAGGCTGTTCGGTTTCGCGTAAGCTCGGTCGCCGCGGCGACACGAGTCCATCCGACTGGCGGACTGTCGGAGTGAGCGCCGTGTCCTCGCGTCGCTTTCTTAAATTGAGACACATCCAGACCTTTATGTGACTATCGAGTGCGAACACGATCTGACTGACAATGAAGGACAAATGGGAACGAATGACGAAGGACAGCACTGACACCTTTACCCTGGGTCATTCGCCCGATCCGGATGACGCGTTCATGTTTTATGCGATGGCGGAGAATAAGATCGATCTGCGCGGGTACCGGTTTGAACATCGACTGGAAGATATCCAGACACTGAATGAACGCGCGCTGCGCGGCGAGCTGCACATTTCCGCCGTCTCAATCCACGCGTATGCGTATGCCGCCAGCAATTATGCGCTGCTGCCTTGCGGGGCAAGCATGGGAGATGGTTACGGACCCGTCGTTATCAGGAAACGCTCAACGCTCAACGCTCAACTCTCAACTCTCAATACGCATTCAATGCAGGAATCGGCAGCGCGAGAATTTTTAAGGAGCAGGAAAATCGCTGTGCCAGGGCAGATGACCAGCGCGTTTCTCGCACTTCAGCTTTTTGTCGGAGATGTCGATTTTGTCGTCGTTCCATTCGACCAAATTTTCGATGCAGTCAGAAGCGGGCGAGCGAACGCGGGCTTAATTATTCACGAGGGGCAACTCACCTATGCGCAATCCGGTTTTGAGAAGATCGTCGATCTGGGCGAATGGTGGAAGAGCCAAACCGGCTTGCCGTTGCCCCTCGGTGGAAATGTGGTGCGCAAAGATATTCCGCCATCGGTCCGCCACGATATTCTCGAAATTATTCGTGAAAGCATCGAGTACGGGCTAGCGCATCAAGACGAAGCGGTGCGCCATTCCCTGCCCTACGCGCGCGACATGGACGCGAAGCTCACAGGTAAATTCATCGGCATGTACGTGAATGAATTTACGCGCGATTATGGTGAGATTGGCCGCGCGGCTATCCGC
>QHNF01000188.1 GCA_003218345.1 Verrucomicrobiota bacterium
TGGCTTTTCCGCGACGCGCGCTGGCGCTGTTTGGAGGCAAGCGAAGCCGACTTGCAACCAGAGCCGCTCGAAATGGAGGAGCATGACATAGCTCCCGATGCTGCGTCACAGATTGAGCAGCTTGAGCCGACGCAATTGGCAATTTGGATTTCCGCCGCGCCCGATCCTCAGAGGAGCGCGCTGGCGCTCTTTTATCTCGACGAATTTGATTACCGCGAAATTCTTGACGTCGCTGAACTCAAGCTGAGTGAGCTTTCACGGTTGCTGGCCCAGGGACGGCGGCAGTTGCAGGCCTGGCTGGATGCAAAGCGTTCTGAACGGTCGAATGTATGAAGACGCTGCAGCTATTGCGTCGTCAACGTGCTCTTTTAAATTGCGCACCGGTCAGCCAGAACCTCTTGGCCGACCGTTCCATGCGCTCAGCAGTATCTCGTGCACACGTCTCCGATCAATTTGCTAATCAACAAAACTTCGATCGCGCGGTCGCCGCTCTGGTTAGTCTCATTCCTATTCCTCCGGAGTCTGCCGAATGGTTTGCAGAAAAAGACCTGCTCCGTGGCTCGAAGTGGACATGGAAAAGAATGGTGCGCAATCCTGCCGTCCTTGCCGTCAGCATTGCGGTGGTGGTGATCGCTGGAGTGTTCGCATTCCATCTGGTTGGCCGGCTAAATGATTTTCCGGGATCGTCGACGGCGCGGAAATTATTGACAGTCGCTGGCTCCACGCGGTCGGTCATGCTCGATCCCGTGAATGCGGATGCGGGAACGTTGAGCGATTTGTTTTTTATGAAACACGGTCTGGAACATTATGACGTCCCGGCAGAGTTCGCCGATTTTCGCACAATCGGTTGCCGTGTTTTCGACGACGATGAGTCGCGACGCATCGCCCAAATCTGGGTAGCCGAGAAGCGCATGCAGTTTTTTCTCTTCCCGGCAGAGAGAGATATCAAAACCGGCGCCGTGCAGCGGTTTCCCGGATGGCGCTATGTTCATCAGGAAGATTGGGTCGGTGCAGTCACCGAACACAGCGGAGTGTGCTTCATGGTCGCGCTCCGCGGCAGGGAAAAAGATTTGGCGCCATACGTTTCTGGAGCAAAGCAGTAACACCGCCTGCGCTCCTGCTCTTACTTATTCTCGTGCTGGAACATCACTGATCAAAACAGCAAGAGCGTGAGCAAGGGAAAGAGTAAGATAACTACAGAGAATATGCGCTGGCGTTGACAGCATGCCGGCGCGATTGAATTTTTGCGTTCGCGCCAGGGTAGCTCAGCGGTAGAGCAGGGGACTCATAAGCCCTTGGTCGGGAGTTCGATTCTCCCCCCTGGCAATCTTAGTTCGATGTTGGACGTTGAGCGTTGAGCGTTGGATGTCGGCGGTAGATGTCGGTCGCAACGATAGTGTTGCAGACATAGGTTCGCCGCTCGACCTTCCGGCGATTCGCGCCGCCATGAATGAGAATTTTTTCGACGAACTTTTCGCCGGCGGAAATTCCTATTGGCTGACACGCTTTGTTATCCTGCGGCTGCTCGGGTTTGTGTATGCGATCGCATTTTTGGTCGCAGCGCAGCAACTCGTGCCCCTGATCGGCGAACACGGATTAACGCCGGCGAATCATTTTCTTACCGTTATTCAGACCCAGCTCGGCTCGCGAACGGCTGGCATGGCGCGCGTGCCCACGCTCTTTTGGTTCGGAATTTCCGATGGCGCACTGTCGATCTTCTCCTGGATTGGTTTCGGTTTGTCGCTGATTGTTCTTGGCGGCTACGCAAATGCAATCCTGCTCGTGGTGCTGTGGGCGATGTACATCTCAATCGTGCACATCGGCCAAATTTGGTATGGCTATGGCTGGGAGATTGAACTGCTGGAGACCGGGTTTTTGTCGATCTTTCTTTGCCCGCTGCTCGACGCACGGCCGTTTCCAAGGTGCCGCCCCCCGATCCTCGTTTTCTGGCTTTTTCGCTGGCTCGGTTTTCGCATCATGATCGGCGCGGGACTGATTAAGGTTCGCGGCGACTCCTGCTGGCGCGATCTGACTTGCCTTTACTATCATTACGAGACGCAGCCGATTCCCAACCCGATCAGTCGCTATTTGCACTTCGCGCCGCACTGGTTTCATAAGTTCGGTACCGCATGGAACCATTTTATCGAGCTGGTCGTGCCGTGGTTCTCATTCGGTCCGCGCGTGGCAAGGCACATTGCAGGCGTTCTGCTCGTCAGTTTCCAAATCGTTCTGATTATTAGCGGCAACCTTTCCTTTTTAAACTATGTTACCATTATTCCGTTCCTCGCCTGCTTTGATGATACATTTTTGCGGCACTTCCTACCGGCTCCACTCGTTAGGCGCGCTCAACGAGCAGCTCACGAATCGAAACCGTCGCGTATCAGCAACACGACCGCGATCGCATTGTCAATCCTGGTTCTCTATTTAAGCATTGCCCCAGTGCTCAACCTGGTTTCCGGGCGGCAGCTGATGAATTACTCTTATGATCCGCTCGATCTCGTAAATACCTACGGTGCATTTGGCACGGTCGGTCGCGAACGCGACGAAATTATTTTCGAAGGAACGACTGACGCGATAATCACCGGCGACACCAAATGGAAGGAATACGAATTCAAAGCCAAGCCGGGTGATCCGAATCGGCGCCCGCCGTTCGTCGCGCCGTATCAACCGCGGATCGACTGGCAAATCTGGTTCGCGGCCATGGCTTCACCGGCCGAGTATCCGTGGGCGGTCCATTTTGTTTGGAAACTTCTGCATAACGATCGCGGTACGCTCTCGCTCCTCGCGAACAATCCATTTCCCAACGCGGCGCCTCATTATATTCGGGCGCGACTTTATCGCTACCGGTTCGCGCCGCTTGGCGAGAAACGATGGTGGAATCGCGAGCAAATCGGCGAATGGCTGC
>QHNF01000189.1 GCA_003218345.1 Verrucomicrobiota bacterium
AAACAGCGTTGCGCCGACGGGATTCTGCGAATCGGGGAGGGCGCTCCGCCGTGTGCGCTGCACACCAAAAACAGTTATGCCACAAGCAGCTGTTGCGTTTGATCCTCTTGTCGAAGAGGTTAGCCGATCAAAATTTCTCTTTTTGTGTCTAATTTGGCCACCGCCACGGCAACATGGAACGATTATTAAAATAGATATGGCAAAGCTAACCAAGCGCGACATCGTCGTCGCCATCAGTAACCAAACCGGCATGGTCCAACATCAAGTCTTCGATGTGGTCCAACGGACGCTTGATAAAATCACCGACAGTCTGGCTAATAATGTTCCTGTTGAACTGCGCAATTTCGGCGTTTTTCAGCCGCGCCTGACAAAGCCGCGCGTTGGGCGAAACCCAAATCAGCCCGGCAGCAGTTTTGTGATTCCCCCGCGCGCGACGGTAAAATTTAAGGCTGGCAAGATTATGCGTCAGCGCGTTGAGAAGCTTTCACGGGAACTAAAAGAAGCGGCAGAGCGGGAGACTAAAACGGAAGCCGGCGGACCAGACGGCGAATAGCGCCGTGCAGTGGGGACGACTTTTCGCCTTCTGCTAGTACTCATGTCGTCTCCAGATGACGATCGTTCTTCTGATTGTTACCGAGCAGATTCTGAATCGTTTCTTCCAGGCGCTCGAAATTAATCGGCTTGGTGAGATGCTCGGAGAAACCTGCTGACCTGGCTTGATTTATGTCTTGTTCGGTCCCGAAGCCACTGAGAGCAATTCCGGGCAAATCTTTGTTGACGCGCACTTCACGCATTAATTCATAACCGCTCCGGTCCGGCAATCCGATGTCACTGATGAGCAGATCGAAATCCTGTGTGCGCACTTTCTCGACGGCCTGCTCGGCAGAATGGGCCACGGTAATTTCGTAGCCGCGGCGCTCCAACATCCTTTTCATCCCGATGCAGGTGTCGTGATGATCGTCCACTATCAGGACGCGCCGATGCGTTGAAGCGGCCAGTCCTTGTTCCGCGCCTGCCGGCTGATCTGGCTTTGCGCCATCGCCACCGACCGGGGTGAGCACAGTCTTTAATTCTAGCGAAAACGTGGCGCCTTGGTCCTTCCCGCGACTTTCGACCCGGATTTTTCCGCCATGCGCATCGATCAACGCCTTCGAAATAGCCAGGCCAAGCCCGAGCCCTCCAAAACGGCGGGTGATCTCAGTCTGTCCTTGTTCGAATGCGTTAAAGATTTTGTCGATCTTTTCCCGCTCGATGCCGATGCCGGTATCGATAATGCGAGTCTCGATTTTGTCCGGCGCGGGGTTAAACGTCTCGATGGTGATTCGACCTCTTTCGGGAGTGAATTTCACACTGTTCTTGATCAAATTCCAAAAGACCTGTTGCAGTCGCGCCGGATCGCCTTCCACATGAGTTTGAGCAGCGCGAAGATGAAATTCCACATCGAGATTCTTGGCAGTGATTTCTTCCCGGCATATTTCGTAGGCACGCTGCAGGATCTGGTGCACGCATGTAGTCTCAAAGCTTAATTGCAACTTGCCTTTTGCGATGCGGGTGACGTCGAGCAAGTCGTCAATCAAGCGCGCTTCCAGTTCCACGTTGCGCCGGACCACCTCAAGTGCCTCTCTGACGGGCTGCGAGTCTGGCAGCTCGGCTTCCAACTCTCCCACCATCGCAATCACTGGCGACAGGGGACTGCGCAGCTCATGTGACAATAGTGCCAGAAATTGGTCCTTGGCAGCATTCGCACCAATCAATTCCTGACGCAATGTGACGTCGCGTGTCTTGTCTTCGACCAGATAGAGCACGCCTTGAATGGTTTCCTGCGAGCCCTGCAGCCGGAGTAAATTAATATTCAGAAAATGCGTCATACCCGTCTTATCTTTCAACGGGTGCTCAATGAGCTGAAATGGCGTTCCAAAGGTAAGCACTCTCTCAATCGCTCCGGACGGCGCAATCTTCACATCGTCGTAGGTGGTTTCTGTGATGTCGCGACCCGCAGGTACGTCTCCAAAACGTTGCGCCATGTGCGCAAAGGCATCGTTTGCGTGAAGGAAGCGACGGGAAGCTGGATCGATAAAAGCGATTCCGCTTGGCATGTTTGCCAGCATTTTCTCGTTGAAGATCACTTCGCGCTCCAACCGCTCCTTGGACTCCATCTGGCGCTGATAAAACCTGCTGCCCAGCCAGGCGAAGATCGCCGTGAGAGCAACCAACCAGGCTGCCAGCACCGTCATTCTTCCCAGAAGATCGTGAACCGGTTTGTAAGCCATGACTCTCGGCTGCTCCACCACCGCCATCCAACCGGTCGATTCGATCGGGCTGAAAGAATAAAGATTGCCATGCCGTTCGAAATGTCCGCTCTTACTCTGGCTGATCTCTTTGATCAATATGCCTTTTTCACCGGGCGAAGGAGTTGTGGGATTCGGCTTGAAATCCTTCGCAAAAAGCGCGGCACCATTTTGATCAAGCACCTCGAAGAGGAGCCGATCGGGAAACTCAATCGCAGATAGCCGCCTGCCAATTCTTTCCACTAAGACGGAAACTCCCACATAGCCCAGGACCGTCCGGTCTGCCGTGCGCACCGCGCCGACTATATCGGTGACTGGTCGGTTGTCCGACAATCGGGGATGAATTGCCGAGACAAAGAACCCGTTTGCGGCCGCCGCTTGCTCGCGCCAGTGCTCAGAGCCAAAATCTTTGCCGATCATCTCTGGAGCCGTTGGGATCGATGCGATCAGGTCGCCGTTCGGCGCGGTAATAAACATTCCGTCGATCTGCGGATGCGAATAAAACGCCGAGTTGAGCCATTGTTGAGCAAGCTGGGAGTCGGGTGCGCTCAAATTTTTGACCAGTTCGGGGAGTGTCTGATAATATTCAATAACGCTGCTGCTGCGGCTTAGATCGTGGCCAACGAGGTGACCCACGAGTTGAATTAGAGTTTGCCGGTCGCGCAAGATTCTTGATTCCAGGGTGTCGCGCAGGATCGTGTAGGAAACAATGAGTGTTAGGATCGACGGAATCCATCCCGCCAAGAGAATAGGAAAGATGATCTTGAAACGCTCGAAACGGTCGCGCCTTCGTTTCGTCATTGTATCTCCCAACTGCATGCCTGCCGGTTGCGAAAACTGGCCCATCACGGTTAACCCGCTCGCTGCCTCAGGCAAGGGCGAATGTCGGTAGGCATTGAATCGCGTCAGATGTCCGATGGCGTTTGGAGCTGACTCGCTTTGCCGAAGCGCCAGATTTAGCTCGCGCGCTGCCGGTAAATGGCGAGCGGCTGCTCCTGAGCGATCAAAGAGATTGCCAGACCGGTCGACGCCGCAATTACGAAGATCGATAGGAGACTGCTGTGTATCATAATGTGGCCTCGATTTTCAGAGGCGAGCATACGATTTTTGAATTGACGCACATGCTGGAAACGGCATCATGTCGCCCTTACTGCCTCAACGATTGGCAGCTATAGAAACTCCCATGCACGGAAGCCTTGGACACATTATCTGGACGGTTTGCTACCTGAGCGTGCTTGCCGGGCTTTCGGCTTACGGGATCCATCGCTATTTCATCATCTATCTATATTTGAAAAATCGGAAGCGGGCACAGGTCCCATCTCGTTATTTTAAACAACTGCCGAAGGTGACGGTGCAGTTGCCGATCTTTAACGAAGTGTACGTGGCCGAGCGTTTGCTCCGTTCCGTGAGCGAATTGGACTATCCGCGGGAGCTTCTGCAAATCCAGGTGCTGGACGATTCGACCGACGAGACCCGCGAGATCACTGCCTCGTGCACGGAGGAACTGCGCCAGCGGGGGTTTAATGTTCAACGCATTCATCGGGTTGATCGCACTGGTTTCAAAGCCGGCGCCTTGGCGGCGGGGCTCGAGGCCGCGGAAGGCGAGTTCGTTTGCATCCTGGACGCCGATTTTGTCCCGCAAAAGGATTTGCTAAAGCGCACCATTCATTTCTTTACCG
>QHNF01000190.1 GCA_003218345.1 Verrucomicrobiota bacterium
TCAGTCCCTATATGCGCCAGTTCCTTGACCGCATGGACAAACCGCGCGTGGACGACATCCGAGGCATCCCTCCGGCCATCGCCATCGAACAATCCAACCGGGTCAAGAGTTCGCGCTCCACTGTCGGCACGATGACGGAGATTAACGATTATTTAAAATTATTCTGGCCGCGCGTCGCACGCGCGTTTTGCCCAAGTTGCAGCCGTGAAATCCGTCCCGAAACAGCTAAATCAATCGCCGATCAGATACTACACGAGTGCGCCGAAAAAACTGTTCTGGTCACGTTTTGGGTTGCAGTCCCTGCGAAAACCGAACCGCGCGAATTCTTCGAGTTCCTTCAACAGCAAGGCTATCTCCGCGTGTGGATAGACAACGAAATCGTGCGCGTGGACGGCGATCCAAAACTGAAACGGCTCGGCCCGCGCGTGCAGGTAATTCAGGATCGCATCACGATCTCGCAGGAAAACGGCGCACGCTTGGTCGAAGCCATCGAAACCGCCCTGCGTTTTGGGAAAGGCAAAATCAATGTTGTGCCGATCACAGGAAGAGAAAGCGCCCAGCGCTCAACTAATCACGAATCACGAATTACTGATCACGAGTTTCCGTTCTCCACCGGCTGGCATTGCGCTCATTGCGATCTGGACATTCGCCCGCCTACACCCGGGCTTTTCAGTTTTAACAATCCACTCGGCGCGTGCCCAGACTGCCGCGGGTTTGGTCGTACCATCGCAATCGATCTAAAGAAGGCGATTCCAGATCGCAGCCTCAGCATCAAACAAGGCGTGGTGCGCGTTTTTCGCGGCGCGGACTTTGGCGAATCGCAAAAGGATTTGCTCCGAGTGTGCGCACGCGAAGAGATCGACATCAATGTGCCTTTTGAGGAATTGCCGAAGTCCGATCAGGATTTCGTGATCGAAGGTGAAAAGCGATCGGGCGATTACAGCGAAGAAGACTACGAAGATGATCGATGGTACGGCGTGCGCGGCTTTTTCCGCTGGCTGGAAAGTAAAACTTACAAGATGCACGTGCGCGTTTTGCTCAGCCGCTATCGGGCTTACATTACTTGCCCAAAATGCAACGGCGGGCGGTACCAACCGGAAGCCCTGAATTATAAGGTCCCGGGAGCGCACGTGCCCTCGCATGCTGTTGTTGGCGGCTCGCCGGAAACACTTTTCACCCTTCCCGGGTTTCAGGCGCTCTCCATTTCCGACGCGCGCGGTTTTCTCGCCGGTATTGACATTTCGCCTAAGGATTCGACCGCGCAGATGTTATCCGCCGAAATCTGCGCGCGACTCAATTATCTTTGTGAAGTCGGGCTCGGTCATATCACGCTTGATCGTTCGACGCGCACGCTAAGCGGCGGCGAAGTTCAACGTGTTAATCTGACGACCTGTTTGGGAGCGTCGCTCGTCAATACGCTATTTGTGATGGATGAGCCCAGCATCGGTTTGCATCCGCGCGATGTTGGCCGGCTCGTGCAGGTGATGCACAATTTGCGCGACAAAGGCAACACGCTGCTCGTGGTCGAGCACGAGGAGCAGATCATCCGTGCTGCTGACAATTTGATCGATATCGGTCCGGGCCGGGGCGAGCACGGCGGCAAATTGATGTGGAGCGGAGCGTTGCCAGACTTTCTTGGGAGCGCACGCGCCCTCGCGTGCGCTCCCCAATCACTGACGCGCGATTACCTCAGCGGCCGCAAATCGATCCCGCTCCCGAAATCGCGTCGCAAATCGACATCATCGATCAAGATCATCGGCGCTCGCCAGCACAACCTGAAGAGTGTTGATGTCGATCTTCCACTGCGCGTTTTCACATGCGTGACCGGCGTTTCCGGTTCCGGAAAATCCACGCTGATTCACGAGGTGCTTTATCGGAATCTGCTCATCGCGAAGGGGCAATCATCCGATCAACAGCCGGGCGCGTGCAAATCGGTTACCGGAGCGCATCGCATCAGCGAAGTAGTCATGGTCGATCAAGCGCCGCTTGCGCGCACGCCGCGTTCGACGCCGCTCCTTTATCTGGGGCTTTACGGTCGTGTTCGCGAACTGTTCGCCGCACAACCGCAAGCGATGGCGCAAGGACTGACCCCCAGCGCGTTCTCGTTTAACTCGGGCAGCGGCCGTTGCGAACGTTGCTCGGGCACGGGTTATGAAAAGATCGAGATGCAATTTTTGAGCGATCTTTTCGTGCGCTGCGCAGAATGCGAGGGCCGACGGTTTCAGCCGCACGTCTTAAAAGTGCAACTGCACGGCAAATCAATTCACGATTTACTCAAGCTGACCGTAAGCGAGGCGATCGAATTTTTCGCGCAAATTGGAGAGGAGAAGAATTTATCGCAACCGCTCGCCGCGCTGGAAGAGGTCGGGCTTGGTTATCTGCGGCTCGGTCAGCCGTTGAATACGCTCTCTGGTGGCGAATCGCAGAGATTGAAACTCGTTGGGCACTTAGCTGAGACGGAAAACATGCAACGTTCGATGCATCGTCAAACACAAATCGGGAATCTTTTCATCTTCGACGAGCCGACGACGGGTCTGCACTTCGACGATGTCGCGATGTTGTTGCGATTATTTCAGCGGCTGATCGATCGCGGCCATTCGATCATTGTGATCGAGCACAATCTCGAGGTAATCAAATGCGCGGACTGGATTATTGATCTCGGCCCCGAAGCTGGATACGAAGGCGGCGAGGTGGTTGCCGTGGGAACGCCCGAGCAACTCGCGCAGATCGAAGCGTCGCACACGGGGCGTTTTCTCAGAAACGTGCTCGCAAAATCACACATGGATTTTGCTGTCATCCCGAGCCGCGAAGACGGCGAGGGATCTCGCAAGCTGTCGCCCGAGCTAGAGAGATCCTTCGCTTACGCCTACGATGACCGCAGTGTGTTGGCACGAGCAGCGGAAACTTCTGCGCGTTATGGTGTGAGTGAAAACACCGGCACGATCGCCATCCACGGTGCGCGCGAGCACAATCTCAAAAATATTGATGTAAACATCCCGCGGGAGCAGCTCGTCGTGATCACCGGTCTGAGCGGCTCGGGCAAATCGACGCTCGCATTCGACATTCTTTTCGCGGAAGGACAGCGGCGCTTTCTCGACAGCATGTCGCCGTATGCGCGACAATTCGTCGAGCAGCTCGAAAAGCCCGATGTCGATCTGGTTAGCGGGTTGCCTCCAAGCGTAGCCATCGAGCAACGAGTCACGCGCGGCGGCGGCAAATCGACCGTCGCCACAGTGACGGAGGTTTATCATTTTCTCCGGCTGCTTTTCGCGAAAACGGGAACGCAATTTTGCCCGGACTGCGATTTGCCGGTGGAGAAACAGAGTCTCGCAGCCATTGCCAAACAGATTGAATCTGCAGCAAGACGCGGTCCGGTGAAGCTCCTCGCCCCACTGGTCAAGGCGCGCAAAGGTTTTCACACTGACGTGGCGCACTGGGCGGAACGACAAGGATTCGACACGCTCTATGTCGATGGAAAACTACTTCCCGTTTCGCATTTTCGAAAACTGGAGCGCTTCAAGGAGCATAGCATCGATGCGGTTGTCGGCGTGATTAATCGGACGCGAATCGCGGATGCACGTGAAATCGCAAAGCGCGCGCTGGAGATTGGCCGCGGCACAGCGCGTCTGCTCCACTCGAAAAACACGCTTACGGTCATGAGCACGGAGATGAGCTGCCCAAATTGTGGCCGTGCGTTTGAGGACCTCGATCCGCGTTTGTTTTCATTCAATTCGCCTCACGGCGCCTGTGAAGAATGCGGCGGGTTCGGTGAAATTTGGGACCAGGATTTGCAAACGGCTGCCAGCGATCACGGTGAATCGGTCCTGGAAAACGAGCTCGCCGCTGAGCGAGAATCGGAATGGATAGAGGAAGGCGAAGCGCGCGAGTGCCCTAGTTGTCACAGCTCGCGTCTGAATGCAGTGGCGCGTCACGTGCGTGTGCAAGACTACACGATCGACCAGTTCACGAACCTTTCGGCGAGCGAAGCGGCAAATCTGCTGCAGAAATTGCGATTCAGCGGAACGCACCGGACGATCGCAGCGGATCTTGTTCCCGAAATTCAGCAGCGATTGCGTTTCATGGAAAAGGTCGGTCTCGGTTATCTTGCGCTCGGGCGTTCGGCGAAAACGTTGA
>QHNF01000179.1:0-2511 GCA_003218345.1 Verrucomicrobiota bacterium
GCCAGCGCGCTTTTGATTTTGCGCCAGGTGCGGTTGTTTGCTCGTTGCCAGTCCATGACTACTGCACCGCGCGTGTGGCTGATACTGTGGTGATGCTCCGCAGGAGCAGTTGGGCGAGAAGGTTGACCAAGATGGTTAATCCAAAAAGGACCAGACCGATTTCGAACAACGCCTGGAGATAAAGATCAGTGGTCGCCTCTGTGAACTCGTTGGCAATCACGCTGGCGAGCGTATAACCAGGCTTGAAGAGCGATGCCGCGATCTGTGGCGTGTTGCCGATAACCATCGTGACCGCCATCGTTTCACCCAAAGCGCGTCCGAGACCGAGGATGATCGCGCCAAATAACCCTTTTTTCGCATAACTTAGAACCGCAATCCGGGTCACCTCCCAGCGCGTTGCCCCCAGCGCGTACGCAGCTTCCCGTTGCAAGTTTGGCACACTGCGCAGAATCTCGCGCGAGACTGAAGTGATGATTGGCAGAATCATAATCGCGATAATGATTCCGCCGGCCAGCATGCTGGTTCCGTAGATCGGTCCGCTAAAGAATGGCGTCCACCCGAAGAGCCGCTTCAGCAGCGGAAATGGATAATCGCGCAACCACGGAATCATGACGAAGATGCCCCATAACCCCAGGATCACACTCGGAATCGCCGCCAGCATTTCGATCAACGAAACAATCGGTTGCCGCATCCAGAGCGGCGCAAGTTCCGTCAGATAAATCGCAGTTGCGATGCTCAACGGCACGGCAATGAGCAACGCAATCAAGGAAGAAACCAGCGTTCCGTAAATAAACGGGAGTGCGCCGAATTGCTCTGCGACCGGATCCCAAGTCGAAGTGGTTAGAAAATGAAATCCAAATTTTTTGACTGCAAGCGAAGATCCCAGCCATAGCTGCCAACCAATCAAAATGATGAGCACAATCACCGCCAGCGCCATGGCGAGCGTGAGCCACTCGAACGCTTTGTCACCAAAACGTGAGGGTGGCGCCATTGCGCGCGCTACCGATCGCGGGCCATCGGGTGCAACTGCTGGAGGTATAACGATCTCCATGCGCGCGAGTTACATCTTGATCTCCCCGATCCGCGTTAGGACGCGCTGCTGGACGCTCTCCGGCAAGGGAGCATATTGGAGATCCTTGGCCATTTTTTCGCCATCTGTCACCGACCATTTCAGAAATTCCACTAGCTTCTTTCCTTTGGCTGCATCTTTCTGTTGCTGGTAAACCAGCAACCAGGTCCGCGCCAGCGATTGGATATGCATCTTTGCCCGGTGCGTTCGTCATCGAAAAACGGAAGTCGTCCGGAATATCCGCTGCTGCAAGCGCAGCGGTGATCGACTCAAGGGACGGTTTTACAAAATTTCCAGCGGAGTTTTTCACCTCCGCATAGGGCATCTTATTTTGAACTGCGTAGATCAATTCGACGTATCCCAGCGCGCCAGGAGTTTGCTTGATCTGACCGGCAACCCCTTCATTTCCTTTGCCGCCGATACCCGTCGGCCAGTTCACTGAGGTATTTGTGCCAATCTTTGTCTTCCATTCTGGACTGATTTTGCTCAGGTAGTCTGTCCAAATGTAGGTCGTGCCGCTGCCATCAGAGCGGTGGACGACCACAATCTCTTGATCGGGCAACGTGACTCCAGGGTTTAGTGCCCTAATTTTTGGGTCATTCCACTTTTTGATCTGCCCGAGAAAAATTCCGGCGATCGCGTCCGCATCGAGCTTCAACGGGGGATTTCCGGGCAAGTTGTAGGCGACTACATCCGCGCCCGCGACCGTTGGGATATGCAAAAGTTTGCCCGGTGCCTTCGCCAGATTGTCGTCACTCATCGGCCCATCCGATGCACCGAAATCTACTGTCTGAGCGAGAATTTGTTTTTGGCCTCCGCCTGAGCCAATCGATTGGTAATTAAAGCGTACAGATGGATCAACTTTCGCGTACTCATCGAACCACTTCGAGTAGATCGGATAGGGAAACGTCGCACCCGCCCCGTTAATCATCATCTGTGCTGAGGCGGTTGCACTTACTCCCGTTAAGAGCACGATCGGCAAAATTTTGCGGCCAAATTCGAGAAATTTCATACTTCTCACCCTGCCGCAGCGCGCGGCGAAGGGTCAAAATCTTTAATGTTACTTTTGTGTGACAGGTCGCGCTCTCTACCCGCGCCGATCGCAGAGCAACGGATACACTCACGCTAATGCGGGTCGAGGTTACAGACGCATCGGCAACACCACGCGAATCGTGGTTCCCTTGCCAAGCTCGCTCTCGGCTTCCACCCGACCACCATGCAATTGGGCAATATGTTTCACAATCGCCAGCCCGAGACCGGTGCCACCGAGCTCGCGACTGCGAGCCTTGTCAGCGCGATAAAAGCGCTCGAAAATTCGTGGCAAATCGTCTTTGCTGATTCCAAGCCCGTTATCGGTCACGCTGAGCACCAGTTTAGAGCCGCGCTCCGTCGCTCGCAACTCAATCTGCCCGCTCTCGCGCGAATATTTCACCGCGTTATCC
>QHNF01000179.1:2520-5882 GCA_003218345.1 Verrucomicrobiota bacterium
AGCAGATTGTAGAGCACTTCCTGCAGCCGGGTTTCATCTGCGCGAAGCGTCGATGCGTCCGGGGCAAGATCGACCACTACTTTCAGATTCTTCGCAGCGAGTTTTTCTTTCCAGTCACGAATGACGTTATTCAACAAGTCCTCTATCCGTACACTATTGAGCTCCAGGCTTGCATTGGATGATTCCAATCGGGCAAGACTCAGCAGATCATCGACCAGACGCCGGAGCCGTTTGGAATGCCGGTCCATGATCGCAAGGATCCGCGCCAGTTCCTCTCGTGAAGTTTTCGGATTATCGAGCAACATCTCGATATAGCCGCGTAAGATCGACAATGGAGTTCGCAACTCATGCGAAACATTCGCGACAAAATCGTTCCGGACTTGATCCAGCCGCTTCAATTCTGTGATGTCGTGGCAAAGTACGACCGCACCGCTCGTCTCGTCTGCAGCTTTCTTGATGGGAACAGCGCTGACTTCGATGTGCCGCTCGCTGCGGGTTCGCGAATCGGGAAGGCTCAATTCGCTGCGCATAGCTTCGCCGGTTCGCAGCGTTTCCGCAATCAGCCAGTCCAGCGTTGCGTGGCGGACCTCCTCAAGCAAAGGGACGCCGATGGCTGGATCTCGCAGCTCGAACAATTTCTCGAACGTTCGATTCATGAGCGTAATGCGGCGGCGCGTGTCAACTACGAGCAGACCATCCTGCATCACGCCAAGAATCGTTTGCGTGCCGGATTCGCGCCCTGCGATCTGCCGATCGAGTTCTTCCTGCCGGGCAAAAATGCTCTCCAGCGCAAGGCCAACGCGTCTCGCTTCTGCTCCACCATCGACCAGAAAAGTGGGCGGCCGTTCGCCGCGGGCTATCTGCGTAACGAGCTGCTCAATTTGTGGCCACGGCACGGCCCATTTTCGCCAGAGAACCAGTGTGGTCACTGCGAATGTGGCGCACATCAGACCCAGGATTAACCACCACATCTCCCTTACTTTTCCCTCATGCGATAGCCGAACCCGCGCACGCTTTCGATTACATCGGCGGCTTTGCCAAGTTTTTTCCGCAGCCGTCGTACATGCGTATCCACCGTGCGCGTGTCGATCACACTTTCGTAACCCCAGACGTCATTGAGCAAACGATCACGGGCCTGGACCCGACCGCGTCGCTGCATGAGCGTGCGCAAAAGTTTAAATTCGAGGCTGGTGAGGTCAATTCGCTTGCCATTAACAGAGACTTCGTGACGCGCCGGATCAATTGTAATAGGGCCAGCGGTCAGACGTTCGTCGTCTTGTTTCGCCTCGCCGCGGCGCATAATCGCCCGAATGCGTAAGACCACTTCCCGCGGACTGAAAGGCTTCGTCACGTAATCGTCCGCGCCAAATTCCAAACCCACTATCCGGTCTATCTCTTCAGCCTTCGCGGTTAACATCATGATCGGGATCTGGCGCGTCCCCGGATCGCTCTTCAGAATTTTGCACACTTCCAATCCGGGCATTTTCGGCAACATCAGATCGAGAATAATGAAAGCCGGTTTTTCGCTGCGCGCTTTCTCCAACCCGACAGCGCCATCGGCCGCAATCGAGGTCGTGAAGCCCGCTTTGCGCAAATTGAGCGCGAGCAGATCGACCACATCGCGTTCATCCTCGATGATCAGAACTGTGTTGTCTGATACGGGTTCCATTTGCCGCTCTTATCGCCCAAAACGGTTCGCTGCGCCAGTGGCACCATTCTCAGCGCCAGCCTTATTAGGTGAGGTTCACGAAAATTTCAGTAAACTTGGTATCCATCTGGCCCGCGATGGTAATCTGCTATTCGTGAATACTCTCTCTTAGACAAGATTCGAATCATCGGCATAGACCTTGTAAATGACACATTCCAATGACTAACGTGCGATCGCACCACAACAGGACATTGGATAGCTTTGCTCTTCTCGCGCTAGTCATTACCTTTTTGCTTCGTTACGCGCCATTCTTGGCGTCCCGGCTGCTGTTTGGGCCCTTTCTCGATAACCTCTATCTCTACGGGCCTATATTTTCCGAGGTATCGAGTCTGGCGTCGTCTGGCACAGTTCCGTACTACCTGCCGAATATTGGGACCGGTTTTCCGGTGTTCGACAGTCCGCAGTTTTCGATTCTCTATCCATTTTATTTTTTTGGGCTTATCAACTATGGGCAACCACTCGCATCCCTTTACACGCTAACCAATCTAACGCTACTCCATGCCTTCGTTTTTTATGTTAACCTCTATGTCTTGTTACGGTGCGCGACGATTCCGCCGTGGGCTGCATACATTGGGGCTTCCGTCGGAATGCTGGCGCGGAACACGGAACTCTACGCTAGCTGGATAACTATCACAGCGCCCTATGCATGGCTGCCGTTAGTGCTTGCAGGTGGCGTGTTGTTATTGCGATTTCCCGGGAAAGCCTCTGGAATACTTGTGTTTTCCATTGCGGCGGGTCTGCTGGCACTAGCTAGCGCGTCACAGCCGGTAATTCATACCGCTCTGAGTTGTCTGATCCTATTTGCGATCGGCATTGTATGGTTGTGTCTTCACCGGCAGTTTGGGAACCTCTGGCGTATAGGATGGGCTCTGGCGGTGTGCGCTGGCATTGCGTTTGGACTGGCCGGAGCCGCGATAGTCCCGATGTCCATCGCTACCGGCGACATGATCCGGCACATCGGTGCGAGCGCGGCGGTGATCGGGCACGCCCCTATTCCATGGGACCATTTCAATCTGTATCAACTCACGTTGAACCAGGCAATAGGTATTCTAGTTAGGCCAACCTGGATTGCCATCGTCGGCAGTCCTTACGTTGGCCCGCTTGGTGTGCTCGGAACATTGCTAGCGGGGATCTACTTTCGACGACTCGATTCTTTTCCCCGCATGCTCGTGGTGGCCTTTGGAGCTATCGCTTTATATGGATTGCTTTCCGGTTTTGGGACCAATCTGGGATTGGCCTATGTAAACTTTCATCTTCCCCTGGTTAACCGGATTCGGCAGGCAGGACGGCATCTCGTTCTCTTTGTGATTGGCGTTTCCTTCCTAAGCGGGTTTGGATACAGCCTTTTGGCGCAAAACCTTGAGCAATACAGGGAGCGCCGCAATGCTCGTCTCCTTATTCTGCCGGCAATATTGGTACTAATTTTTGCTGGGATCATTCTATGGGAGCTTTTTCAGTATCGCTATGGCCCAAGTCGGATCGGATTTTGGATGCTGGCATTGCCACCAATCCTGTTCATCCTCGGGCGTATCATTAGGGTAGCTCGCTACAAAGACGTAATGTCAGCTGGGCTATTCGTCTCGATCGCTGCAATGGTCATTCCGGTAAGAGGATTTTTCCTTTCGCAATCAGGTTTTAACACGCCCATAAATTT
>QHNF01000180.1 GCA_003218345.1 Verrucomicrobiota bacterium
GGCTCGTCCGCGATCCGTAGCACAAGCTTTCCGCGTGTGTGGTGCGTTTCGGCCTGTTGTTGCGCCGCCACCGCTTCGTTCAGTGGCAGAACTTTGGTCACGATCGGTTTAATCTTTCCCGCGTCGATGAGATGTGCGATCTCGGCGAGATCTTCGGCATCCGGGTGAACGGAGATGGCCGCTCCACGAATCCCGCGTTTCTTGAGTTCGACCGGGTCGGGGCGCGCGACTAGCGACATGACGATGCCGCCTTTCTTCACCACATCGTACGAGCGCGCGAGCGTATCTTTGCCCACCGGATCGAGCACCGCGTCTACGTCTTTGGCAATCTCCTCGAACCTGGTCTTTGTGTAATCAATCGGCACGTCGACGCCCAGCTGCTTCAGGAGATCCTGGTTTTCCGTCGAAGCGGTCGCGATGACGCGCGCTCCGCGCGCTTTGGCAACCTGCACTGCGAAACTACCGACGCCGCCGGAGCCACCGTGAATGAGAATGCTTTGCCCCGGGCGGAGCTGTGCGACGTCGACGAGCGCCTGCCATGCAGTCAAGGCGCCCATCGACACCGCTGCGGCTTCCGTAAAACTCAGCGAAGCGGGCTTTGCAGCGACCTCTCCTTCGCTGACGGTGACGTACTCCGCCCAGCCGCCGCCAAAAGTCGGGTAACCATAAATCGCGTCACCCGCTTTGAGTTTTGTAACTTTTCCTCCCGTTTTCTCAACGATTCCAGCGATGTCGTAGCCCGGAATCAGTGGCAGATGCGTTCCGAATTCCCGCGCGAATTTACCACTGAGCGTGAGTGGGTCGGCTGGATTAACGCCGCTCGCGATCACGCGCACGAGAGCTTCATTTTCCTTCGGTTCCGGCCGCGACACCTCTTCAAGTTTGAGGACTTCGGGTCCGCCATACTCGTGTGCGACGACCGCTTTCATCATCGGTGTTTTGGCGGCGCGTGCAGCGGACGCCAAAAGAAGTACCAAAGTCGTTAGGCTCAAAGGCGCAAGTGTGCGCAAAAAGATTTGCATGGCGTTCAGCTTGGTGTGCGATTGCCTGAGACGCTAACCCGAAATTTTATTACGCATACGGCGCGTTTTTGCGCCTGAGACAGCCGCCGCTACACTGCCCGCCGTAACGATTTCCATCTCGCGACAGAAGTGGATGAAACAATTCCTCTTGGAGCGAGGCGATGCCGAAGTTGGAGGAACGGGCGTTCGATCGACAGGAATAGGACGACTCCCACCGCGTAGATCAACACTTCTACAACGAGAAGAGCCGGAACAGATGTCAGCGCGATGCTGTGGCTGGAACAGAATCCGATCACGGCATGAATGACGAGCTTGTGGCTCAGGTAAACGCTGTAAGCGATGCTGGCGATGAAAGCTGCGCCGGGGATTTCGATTTCGATTCGACGGAAAAGTAAACGTGGACTAACAGCGCAAATCAGCAATGCAGCCATTCCAAACGCGATGAGAGGGAATTGCCAAATACAGGCCGCGACGGTGAGATCGCCTTCGCCGATGTACAAACCGTAACCAATTGCCGCTAATCCGGGCAGGCACAGCCAGAGCGCCGCATTCATTAGCCGTTGCCACCAAGACGGACGAAACTTCTCGATTGCCGCCAGGACGACACCGAATACCAGCGGATCGAGACGTGTCCAGGTGGGATAGTAAATCCACAATTGAAATCCGCGGGAGTTAACACCGCTTTCACCGAGATTTTGCCACGCGAGAAACGCGCGCAAGAAGAGTCCGCCGATAAAGATTATGCAGGGTATGATGATGCCCGCGCGCGGCCAGCAGCTGACCAAAATCAGAATCAACGGCAGGGCGAGATAGAATTGGTCCTCGATAGCGAGCGACCATGCATGCGAGAACGCCGTGCCGCCACGCAGATTAATATTTTGTATGGAGATCAGGAATTTCCAAAGCGGAGAGATCTGTGGAAACTCGCGCAAAGACGGCAAACAAAAGTACACCGCGAGCACGACAAAGTAAGCAGGCATGATCCGCAACGCGCGTCGCGAAAAGAATCGCGGCAAATTGATGGATTGATTGCGCGCCAGCGGCGCGAGCAGTTGACCACCGATCAGGTACCCGCTGAGCACAAAGAAAAGATCGACACCGACCCATCCGAATCGGTGCCAGCGGTAAGGCAGTGCGAAGCCGAAAATGCCGCAGTGGTAAATGACCACCACGATGATGGCGAGCGCCCGCAGGAGATCGAGACCCGGCTGGCGTTCGCGGTTGATAAAGCGCGGATCGATTGCGGTTTCTGTTGCGGGCTTGTGAATGGCGAAACGTAGCAGGCGCTTGTTCACCGTCGAGTTCGGGAGGTTCTCTCCAGGCGATCTCACTTCCTCGCATCAATAAAGATTTGCCAACGTTTTACGCTTTCCAGTTTCAGAATACCTCGCTCGAACCAGGGGTCGTTCTTCAATTTCTTTCTCACTTCATTTTCATCTTCAGCATTGAAGATTAAAAGAGCGCCGCCTTCATCAATCAACGGGCCACCCATTAAAATAAAGCCGTCATCAACGAGTCGATCGATAAACTTCGCGTGTTCATCCCAAAAGGGCTGCTCCCGCGTGCCCTTCGATAAGTCACGATTCGGACCAGCCGAAGAAATTGCTACGAATGTATTTTTCATCGCCAGCAAACCTCAAGCGTGCGGCATCGCGTTCAACCGTTGAGCTCGCGGCGTCTACCACACCTTTCGCGAATTACTCAGTGTTCGCACGCGTGTAGTTGATCTCGATCGTTTTGATCTCGCGCCCACCATGTTCTTCATACCAATCAAGTCTGTAGTGATTGCTGTCGGTCACTTTGATTACTTCCCGCACTTTCGTTTTCTTGCCCAGCTGCTGTTCGGTCTCGCTGGTATAGTAAAACTTCGTGATGCCAGATCATAAGTACCTTCAAAGGTGGTAGGCCCGATACTGCCGTTGTCGATCCAGATGGAGACGAATTTCCGTTTCACATTGTCATAGCCTTCAATTGATTTCCCTTTGAAATTCGCTTTCTGCAGTTTGCCATCGGCGCCTGGAAGCATCTCAACGGCGAAATCCGCAAGATAGTAGCGTCCATCCATGATTGGCTTGCGCACCACAATGCCGTCGGTTTCAACGGCCGGCTTGTTCGGCCCCATCGAGATTTTCAATACGTAATTCCAAGTGCCAGCGAGTTCTTGAAGAAGTTTGTGATTCGCGTTCGGCTTTGCAACGTCAGCAATTTTGGGATCGTTAGGGGGTGTAGCCGTCGCACCAGAAACGGCTAACGTTTCCTTTTCTTCTGCGAGAGCAGCGCGAACGATGAAAGCCGTCACAATTGCAATAAGGAGCGCCTTTGGAACGTTTAACATGCGGAAAGGTTCTTAGCGCTGGGAGCATATCGTCAAGTCTTAAGGGCTAACTAACGGCTGAACAACTGTCCCCCCTTTCCACGTTTCGATTGAAGCCCAGCATCCCAGGTGCACAGTAACGACAACAAATCGTGAAAGCCGCCGCCACCCCAGCCCAGAATTCAAGCGCGAGAAAAATAATCGTCGTCCTCGCTGTGCTGATAACGGTGTGCCTACTCTCGCTGATAATCGCGGGTGTTACCAGCTTGATCTCATTGGCCGAGAGAATCCATCCGATCGCTGGCACGATCGTATTCTGGAGTGTTTGCCTGGCAGCCGGCTTTTTCGCGCTGTATTGCGTCCTTGCATACGCAAAGCTTCCCGCGGCGCTTGTCCCGCCAGAAGAGGAATCAGGCCCCGCGCACGACGCATATTTGCAGGCTCTGCGCGTCCGACTCGCCATAAATCCGCGAACGCGAGGCAAACCTCTCAACACCCAGGAAGAAATTGAAAATGCAGTTGGGCATTTGTCAGCGGAGGCGGATTCAATCGTCCGCACGACAGCAATCACAGTGTTTCTTAGCACGGCCCTGATGCAAAATGGCCGGCTCGATGGACTCATCGTCCTTTTCACTCAAATCCGAATGGTCGGGCGTATCGCTCGCGTTTACGTCCAGCGCCCAGCGCCTCGCGAACTGGTGCGGCTCTACGCGAACGTCGCTGGCACAGCTTTCGTTGCCAGCGGTCTCGAATCGCTCGACCTGGGAGAAATGGTCGCGCCGCTTGCCGTTTCTGTGGTGCCGGCACTCAAAGGCGGAATTCCGGGCCTAAGCGGTATCTCAGCTCTTCTGGTCAGATGTGTTTCTAACGGCGCCGCGAACGCGTTCCTCACGCTGCGCGTGGGCGAAGTCGCGCGACGCTACTGCGAACTCACTTCACGATGTCCGCCCGAGCTTATCCGCAAATCTGCAACGGCTGCGGCGGTCCAGCATCTTGGTCGGATCGTGCGCGAAAACGGGGCGCTGGTTGTGAGGAAAATTTGGGAAAGTACTGGACGTGCGCTGATCGACAGCGGCGTATCGAAAGCCGAAGATATTGCAGGCGCGACGCGCGATTTTATTGGCAGAATTTCACCCTGGCGATTGAAAGAAGAAGAGCCAGCCGTTCGTCCCTAAAGCTGCGAGCCTCGCGTTCGCGTTGCCTGTGGCCTGCGCGCGAGTTAATCTCGGCCGTGAAGTCTTTTCCTCGGCTAATTATTCTTTTGATCGCCGGGCTTGCTGGGAATGCATCGGCGGTGACTGAGAATTCTGCTTCCGGAATACGCGAGCGAAAAGTGGATGTCGGTGAAGGCGTATCCCTGCGGGTGATCGAAGCCGGCCAGGCCGGCCCGGCTACGACTTTGGTTTTTGTTCCCGGCTGGAGCACGGGCGCAGATATTTGGCGACAACAGATCGATCGTTTTGCCGCAACTTGCCGTGTGATCGCGTTTGATCCGCGCTCAGAGGGTCAATCGACGATAACCACGAGCGGCAATACTCCTGAGATGCGGGCACAGGATTTGCACAATTTGCTCGAAGCGCTGGGCGCGCGTCATCCGGTGTTAATCGGTTGGTCGCAAGGGGTGCAAGATGTCGCCGCTTACATCGAACGTTACGGTGCGCATGACCTCGCCGGCCTCGTGTTGGTGGACGCAGCGGTTTCAGACGGCGCGGATGGAATCAGAGCGCGCCCGGAAGAAGCGGCGGCGCAGTTCAAAATGTTTAGTGTCTATCAGGCCCACCAGCCCGAATACCTTCGGGGCATGATGGAGGCGATCATTACCAAGCCGCAACCGCCTGGCGCGATCGATCGACTGATCGCGATAGGATTGAAGACGCCGCCAGCCATCGGCATCGCCATGCTGGTGGCTGATCTTTTCGGAGTGAACCGCACGGCTGCGTTGAAAAAGGTTGATTGTCCGGCTCTGATCATCGCATCTGCGAAATCGGATGAACTGGCTCGCCAGCAAGTGGGCGCGAGCCAAATTCAGCATGTGCGTTTTGAAAAAATCGACGACGCGGCGCACGCCGTCTTCGTCGATCAGCCGGTGCGTTTTGGCGAATTGCTCGAGAAATTTGTAAAGGACGCTGCGATGGCTTCGGCGAGTTCAACGCCGTAGACGGCAAGCGAAAGAGTTCAGAAGTCAGATGTCAGGCATTTTCAGCTGCGTATTCCTGGCATTTTTTTAAATCGAGTTTGCCGGAGGCGAGGACCGGAATTGAATCGACGCGCTGGACGCGTTTGGGAACCCACAGGTTTGGAACACCTGCTTCGTGAAGTTTTTTGCGCAGCTCCGCGAGATCGATATCTACGGCACTGAGCAGAACAAGCGCTTCGCCTTTGGCTTCGTCTTGGACTCCCATGATGGCAATCGGGCGCTCATCTCTTCCGCACAAATCGAAGAGATCGACAATTTTGCTTTCGATCGTTTCGTGCGGCACCATTTCGCCACCAATCTTCGAAAAACGCGAAAGCCGCCCTTCGATGTAAAGAAAGCCGTCCTCGTCGAACCGCCCGAGATCGCCGGTCTTTAGCCAGCCGTCTTGCAGCACATCGGCTGTGCGTTCCGGATCGTGCAGATAACCTTCAAAAATATTTACTCCTCGCAGCCAAAGCATTCCAGTTTCGTGCAGTGAAAGTTTACGGTCCGTTTCCGGTTCGCGAATTTCCGCGGCGATCCCCGGCGCCATTTTGCCAACTGATCCAAGACGACTCGATAGTTGCACGTGTTCGCCCGGTTTGGTCGGTTGCGGCTCCGGCAGGTTCACGCTTACCACCGGCGAAGTTTCGGTCAGACCGTAGCCTTCAAATACTCTCTGCTTAAAGCGTTCCTCGAAGTTTTTAGCGAGATCGAGTGGCAGTTTTTCCGCCCCGGTGATGACCAGACGCAAGCTGCGGAGCTTGTCCGGTTCGGCTTTGCGCAAGTAACCGCGCAGAAAAGTGGGCGTCGCCAGCAAGAGCGTTAGCTTATATCGTTCGATCAACGCTGCG
>QHNF01000181.1 GCA_003218345.1 Verrucomicrobiota bacterium
GCAAACACGTGAAATTTGCCGTTATCCAGTTTCCCGGTTCAAACTGCGATCAGGATTGCGTCGCGGCGATCGATGGACTCGATGGGTCGCGCGCCGAATACGTCTGGCACAAGGAAACATCACTCCACGATTTTGACGCGATTGTAATGCCTGGAGGATTCGCGTATGGCGATTATCTTCGGTGCGGCGCAATCGCTCAGTTTTCGCCGATCATGCGAGCGGTAGTGAGCGATGCGCGTGCTGGCAAGCTGGTGCTCGGGACATGCAACGGGTTTCAAATTTTGTGCGAAGCCGGTCTGTTGCCGGGCGCGCTCGTGCGGAACCGCTCGCTGCGTTTCGTATGTGACATGATCACTACTCGCGTGGAAGTGGAGGATTCGCCATTCACGCGCGATTGCCCCAAAGGAACGCTTCTCCGCCTGCCTGTTGCGCACGGCGAAGGTTGCTTTTTTGCAGACACGCAAACTTTGCACGACCTAAATGCCAATGAACAAGTGATCTTGCGCTACACGGATAGCCATGGTCAGATTGTCCCTGAGGCGAACCCGAACGGTTCCATCGAAAACATCGCGGGCATCTGCAATCGCGAGCGAAATGTTTTCGGCTTAATGCCTCATCCTGATCGCGCGTCAGACGCGCGGCTCGGTAGCGCGGATGGCGCGAAGATTTTTCGGTCGATGATGCAGGCGATCAGTGCAAGCCGCTCGACGACTGCATCGAAGCGCGTTAAGCAGGTCGCGTGAGCGTCTTCATCACCGGGACGGATACCGGCGTAGGAAAGACCCATACTGCCGTCCAGCTTTTGCGTCTCTTGCGCGCATCGGGCACGCGCTGCGCCGGCATGAAACCGATCTGTTGCGGAGATCGTCGGGACGCAGAGCTTCTGCTGGCAGCTGGCAGCGATGGCCCGGCGATCGACGATGTTAACCCCATCTGGTTAAAAACACCCGCCGCCCCGATCGTGGGCAGCCTGATGGAGGACGTGGACATCGATGTCGAGCATATCCTCGTTGGTTTTCACGCTCTGCAGGACCGAGTTGAACACGTCATCGTGGAAGGAGTAGGCGGCTGGATCGTGCCGATTCATGCCGACTATTTCACCAGCGATTTGGCTGTTGCGATGAAGTTGCCGGTCTTGGTGGTCGCGCAGAACCGGCTCGGATGCCTTAATCACGCGGCTCTCACCGTGCAAAGCGTAATAGGGCACAAGCTCCAGTGCCTTGGCCTTGTGTTGAACAGCGCCCCCATGGCGAACGATCTAGCCGCTCTGACCAATGCCGATATTCTCAAGAAGATTCTTAGCGTTCCGTTGCTTGATGCCTTAGGACAAAGTCTTACGCAATTACCAGCCGACTGGGAGTTTATAGTTAATTCGACTAGGGCAATTTAGCGTTTCAGCTCTATACAGAACTGTAAATAAAATGAACATTCTCGAGAGCTTCGCGCCGGGCGTATGCTGGGAAAACGCGGTGGCATCGCTATTGCTCAATTTTGATCCAAAAACCTATTATCCTTATGCTCTTACAAAAAACCTTACATATGAGCCAGGCAATGGCAGAATGCAGGGCCCGTCTGGCCAGCATCCAGTCATACCGGCGGCAATTCCTTATGGTGACACGGGCAACTGTGACTTCGTCTAAGACGGTCGACTTCAGCTTTCGCGGTCCGCTAGGGTTTGAGGCTCACACAGTCCTTCTGTCGGTCGAGACCGACTCGCCAAATCAGTACGCGTTCGAATCCGTAGGCGGGAACATCGCCCTGACGGGCATCGTTGATTTTGCTGAGATTCGGCCAAACTGCACCGAGGTCACGCTTGCGGTCCACTACGAGATCAAGAACAAGCTGTTTGCGTGGCTGGATCGGCGCCTGCATTTTGTGGACAGTTTTGTGACTGCGGAACTGCGGAGCATCCGCGCGCATTTCGAAGGTATCGCGGCGAGCTATCTCGATCACGCGCGCGTCATGCCGATGCTCCAGACGGCTACAGCCTGACAAAGCGAAGAATCGCAGAGCCGGCAGAGCCTGCCTGCGCAGTGTTTTGCCGCAGGGAATTAGCGTATTCGCACGGCGTGTTTTCTGTCGAGGCGAAGAATCTGGCCGGGCTCAACCGCGATTGTTGCTTTGGGATCGTGAATCTTTACTCCATCGATCTCGACGCTTCCCTGTTTAATCAGGCGCGAGACTTCGCTGTGGGATTTTTGTAGGTTGAATACTTCGCGATAGACATTCGAAACGAGGGTACCGGCTGCAACTCTCTCCCGTTCAGTTGCCGAAAACTCGGGTAGATCGGCATGTTCCAAATCGCGCTTACTGAAGCGGGTGTTCCATTCATCGAGTGTCTTTTTGGCGGCAGCAGACGAGTGATAGATCTGCACGATTTCGAAAGCGAGCTGCTTTTTAGCATCGAGCGGATGCATACCTGCCGGCGGACCCTGCCCAAGAAGCAATTGATGATAACGCACCATCAATTCATCCGAGATGCTCATCAGCTTGCCGAACATATCTGGAGCAGGTTCGTTAACCGCGACGAAATTGCCCAGGCTCTTGCTCATTTTCCTGCCGCCATCCAAACCCTCGAGGATCGGGAGAAGAAAGACGACCTGCTGCGGCAGACCTTCGCCTTTTTGAAAATCGCGCCCGATTAAAATGTTAAAAAGCTGGTCCGTTCCTCCGAGCTCTACGTCAGCTTTGACCATCACCGAATCCCAACCCTGCATGATTGGATACTGAATTTCGTGCGCGCGGATGGATTGCTGGTTACCCATCCGCGCTCGGAAATCTTCGCGCTGTAATATCTGCTGTAACGTCACGCGGCTATTCAGGCGAAGCACGTCTTCAAACGACATGGCGCGAAACCAATCGCCGTTGCAAACTGTCTCCGCGCGCGCCGGATCAAGAATCTTGAATGCCTGTTCGCGGTAGGTTGCCGCATTTGCGAGCACTTCCTGATGCGTCAATTGCGGCCGCGTAGCAGAGCGACCACTCGGATCGCCGATCATTCCCGTGAAATCACCGATGATAAGAACAGCCTGGTGGCCTAGATCTTGAAACTGCCTCAGTTTTCGAAAAATAACGGTGTGGCCAAGGTGAATGTCCGAGCTGGTGGGATCGACCCCGAGTTTTACCCGTAGCGGGCGGCCGAGCGCGAGTTTCTCGCGCAGTTCGTTCTCGCTGATGATCTGCGCAGCGCCTTGCTTTAAAAACGCGAGAGCTTCGTCCGGTTGCATGAATCAATCACAGAATAACGCACCCGACCCGCGCGCTACTTGTTTTTGTTCAGCAACTCGCGCACCTGTTCGATCGTGAGCGGTGCATTCTGCCTGTTGAGCGACTTTTGACTCTTACCCTGATCTAGAAACGGCCGGTTCTCAACGTAGGAATGGCTGGCGACTCTTTTGTTTGATTGAGGAGCATCGCCTACACCACGTGCGGATCGAGCCGCGTAAGTGGAGT
>QHNF01000182.1 GCA_003218345.1 Verrucomicrobiota bacterium
CGGGTTTCGCTGTATCGCGTTTCGCGACGGCAACACAATTTATTTACAATCAAAGGCTGGTCAGCCGCTCGCGCGTTATTTCCCCGACGTCGTTGATAGTCTCGCCAAGCTGCCGCAGCAGCAGTTTGTTCTCGACGGCGAACTCGTCATTCCGGTTGGCGGCGCGCTTTCATTCAACGAATTGCAACTGCGTCTGCATCCAGCTGCGAGTCGCGTGCAGAAATTAGCCAGAGCTAATCCGGCGCTGTACATCATATTCGATCTGCTCGGTGAGGATCAACGGTCGTACCTGAAACAGACTTTGCGCGAGCGTCGCCAGCTTCTCGAACGATTTGCAGATTCGAATTTGCGATCGGCAAAAAACATACGTCTTTCCCCGGCCACTACTGATTACCGGGTTGCGAGCGATTGGTTTCAAAAAGCCGGAGGCGATCTTGATGGTGTAATCGCGAAACGTCTCGACGCCGCGTACGCTTCCGGCGAACGCACTGCAGGGGTCAAGGTAAAGCAAATCCGGACGGCCGATTGCGTTGTTGGCGGATTCCGTTACGCGCGTGGCGCGCGCCTGATCGGTTCACTTCTGCTCGGACTGTATGGCGATGACGGACTGCTTCATCACGTCGGATTCACGTCTGCTTTCAAAGCATCAGAACGCCGCGCGTTAACAAGAAAATTTGAAGCACTGAAGAAACCACCTGGGTTTACTGGCAGCGCGCCGGGAGGACCCAGCCGTTGGAGCACGGATCGCACTGGCGAATGGGAACCGGTCTCTCCCGAAGTGGTCATGGAAGTTAGCTATGATCATTTCACCGGCGGCCGATTCCGCCACGGCACCAAATTTCTTCGCTGGCGTCCCGACAAAGCCCCCCGCCAGTGTACGATGGACCAGGTGAAGCATCGCGAAGGTAAATCGCTCGCGCTTTTGTAATGAGACGGTCTTACAAAGCGCGACGCCACAGTCATGCTGCTCGCCGGCTTTTTCCGGATGCCATATCGGAGTCTGGCGCGCGGAGAAATTTCAGAACAGCCCGCTCGGCAGCGCGCAGATTAACAGCCTGACCTACTTTGATGGATCCGTTGACACCCGCAATCTGTGTTCCGTTCAGGTAAGCTTCGACGACGGCTGGATGCACGTAACATTTGCGGCAAATCGCAGGTGTGTTACCGAGAAGCTCGGCGACTGCGCCGATGGCTGTTTTGATGTTCGCCTTCGCCTGTTTTTTCGTTTCGAATTTTCCCTGCGCGTTTAGCCCAACTGTTGCAAGCACTGTCCCACCCCAGGTGCGAAAGTCCTTTGCGGTGAAATTTCTGCCAGTGATGTCGCGCAAATAGTCATTTACGTCCTGTGACGTAACGTCCTGCACCTCACCATCGTCGTTGACGTACTGAAACAGATCCTGACCGGGCAAGTCCTGGCACTTCGAGACAACTTTCGCTATTCGGCGGTCAGTCACGTCCACTTCGTGTTGCCGTCCGCTCTTGCCGCGAAAACGAAAGCGCACTTGTGCGCCTTTGGCAATGGCATGCCGATTTTTCATGGTCGTTAAGCCGAATGATTTGTTCTCGCGCGCGTATTCTTCATTTCCGATCCGGATGAAGGTTCGCTCGAGCAAGCGCACGATCGTCGCAAGCACCTTTTCCCGCGGCAGACCTCGCAATTTGATGTCCCGAGCGACTCGCCGACGGATATTCGGCAGGGCTTTCGCAAAGTCCGCAAGGCGTTCGAATTTGTTTTCATCACGCGTCTCGCGCCAACGGTCGTGATAACGATATTGTTTGCGTCGGCGCGCGTCACGGCCAGTCGCCTGGAGGTGTCCATTTGCCGAGGGGCAAATCCACACATCCGTCCATGCCGGTGGAATAGCCAGACGTTTGATTCGGAGAAGACGCTGCTCATCGCGAATTCGTTTTTCTTCTGCGTCTAAATATTCGAAGTGCTCGCCATTGGCCTTACGCCTGTAGCCAGGGCTATTATCGCTGACATAGCGCAAACCGGCTTCTGCCGCGGCATCCACGGGATCAACAGCAACAGCGGCTTCGATGGGCTTATGTTTACCGACTTTTTTTGCGGGCGCGGTCATCGGGAACGTCCATCTTAACCGGTCGGACTCTCAAGCGCCCGCCGTGCCGCCCGGATCCGTTCGGCTTCTGTTAGTTCAATCTGTTCTTCGGCGCGACGCTGCAACTTCCTGAAGTCGAATGCTTCACCTTTTGGCAAACTCGCGGCGGCCAACGTGCCCCACATAAGCTTCTTTCCCATAATCCCCATAATCAGTCCCTCGAGTGCCAGCACCAATCCCAAGCCGTCCGGCTCATCGCCTGCGATCATGAATCGCGCGCGGCCAACCTTTTCCGCCGCCCATGCGCCCGCCTGACGCACATTGCTCTCTTCGATGCCGAGAGAACGCATCAAATCGCGCAACGTATCTTGATCGGCTCGGATCTCGGCTTCGATGCCAGTGAAGAAGGCGCCGAGCGGCTTGTCTTCGTACAGATGCTTCCAGTGTGCAATCAGTTCGAGTGCGCCAACTGAGCCGGCGAGATGATCGTTTAAATATGAATCTAATTCTTTCATCGGATCGAACGGAGTGCCCCGGCGAGACCCGCCTCGATGCTCCCGACGACGACAACGTTAAGATTCGCATTCCTCCGTATCCGGGGAAATCGCCTAACAGGCGCGGTATCGATCCAAAAAGGGACGCTTCTCATCTTTGCCAGTTCGCAC
The DNA here is from genome assembly GCA_003218345.1 of Verrucomicrobiota bacterium. Lineage (GTDB taxonomy): Bacteria > Verrucomicrobiota > Verrucomicrobiia > Chthoniobacterales > UBA10450 > Udaeobacter. Next base: position 2,726 of record QHNF01000182.1, read on the forward strand.
GAGATGGGCAGTTTAGCCGTCCTAGAAATTCTTTTAGACGCGCGACTTTGTCGCGAAGTTCGAGTCAATAATCGGAATAAATTTATGCTTTGGACGATTCTTGTAATTCTTCTTGTTCTCTGGCTTGTCGGCCTTCTCGGACATGTTGGCGGCGCTTTTATTCATCTGCTGCTCGTGATTGCGCTTATCGTTCTGATTCTTAATCTGGTCCGAGGGAGACGACCTCTCTAGGCACCGAAGGCGTTACATTCCTTCGACAAACCCCAGTGTTTATAGAAAGCAGAGGGATACCGCTTCGAGATCGCCATTATCGGAGGGCGCTGTGATTGCCTTGCACGGCGGTTCGAAAGAATTACCCAGACGATTTCCTTATTGCCCGACTGCTAGTTTCGGCGCCGAACATCCAATCTCCAAACGATGTGATAGTAAACGTGCCTTGCCGACCCTTTTTATTACGCGCGAACGTTCACAGGGTTGCGTATTAATTATGGCGAGGTGGAGACACCCCGAAGCAAACGGAGATCAGCGTGAATACCACGGCTATCGTGATTCTTGTAATCGTCGTGGTAGTCATAGCGATCGCGCTCGGAGCGGTCGTTCTACTATGGCGCCGTCGGTCACTCAGGTTGCGTGAGCAGTTCGGGCCGGAGTACAAGCACGCCGTCAGACAATATGGCGACGAACGTAAAGCCGAGGCAGAACTCGCTGCGCGCGAGAAACGCGTTCACAAGCTCGAGATTCGCGCGCTCGCGCCCGAAGAGCACAGCCGATTTGCAGACGCTTGGAGGAAAGCTCAAACACGCTTCGTCGATGAGCCATCCAAAGCGGTTGGCGAAGCCAACGGGCTGATCAAAGAAGTCATGCAAACGCGTGGTTACCCAGTGGGGGACTTCGAGCAGCGCACCGCAGACATCTCGGTCGATCACCCGAACGTCGTCACTAACTACCGCGCTGCGCATTACATCGCGTCGCGCAACAATAAAGGCGAGGCGACGACGGAAGATTTACGACAGGCGATGGTGCATTATCGCTCGCTATTCGAAGAACTGCTGGACACGACGGAACCTGCAAAAAAGGAGGCAACCCATGAAAGATGAAGATCAAGATCGAAAAAGAAGCGTTCCCGATACCGGTGACGAGGAACACCAGGTAAACAAGTCACCATCAACCATCATGCTGCCAGACGATCAAGAGAAGACATCTCGCGATAGGATTGGCGAGGAACACCGTACGGAGAAGGCAACCTCAACGAGGGAGGTCGCGAAGAATTTGGAGCGCGCGCCCGCTGGTAAACGCGATGACAGAGCGACAACCCCTCTGTTCCCAGAGAATGAGTCGAGGGATTTTCACAAACGCTGGACGGATATTCAAACAACGTTCGTGGATGAGCCGCGACGCGCCGTTGAACGGGCGGATGAATTGGTTGCAGAAGTAATCAAGCGGCTCGCGGACAGTTTCGCCCAGGAACGTTCCAAGTTAGAGGGACAATGGGGTCGAGGTGATAATG
>QHNF01000183.1 GCA_003218345.1 Verrucomicrobiota bacterium
CTAATGGCGAGAGGATTTTGCCGACTCCGTCTGCTGATTACCGGTTTCTCGATTACACTCCTGGCGTGCAACGCTATCTCTGCGGCAGGAGCAAGCCGGACGCCGCAAAGCAACAGTCCATCCATAACGGTGGTGATCGATGCTGGCCATGGTGGTTTTGATCGGGGTGGGATCCCCGGTCAGAGAATTCCAGAAAAAGAAATGACACTGGACGTAGCGCAACGCCTCAAAGCCCTTCTTGCCGCCTCCGGTTATCGTGTCGTCATGACCAGGGACAGCGATGTCTTTGTGCCATTGCCAGGGCGAGTCGCGATCGCGAACTCGTATGACAATGCCATCTTTGTCTGCATTCATTTCAACTCGGCAAAGCGCATGGGCGCCGGTGGCATCGAAACATATTTTTTTAGCCGCGAGAGCCTGCCGCTCGCTTCGGCCATTCACTATTATGTCGCGGGAGGGGCGCCGTCGTCCAATCGCGGAGTGCGTCGCCGCGGTTTCTATGTTCTGCGAAAAACAAGAGTTCCGGCAGTACTTGTGGAATGCGGTTTTCTCACCAATCCGACCGAGGGACAGTACGTGCAAACTGCTGCGTACCGTCAAAAGCTCGCAGAGGAGATTGCGGCGGGCGTCCGTGGGCGTAACTCTGTTGGTAGTGCCTTGAGCCCGACGCGGGTGGCGACGAGCGAGAGCATCCCGCTGCAACCGTACATCGATCAAACCAAGGTGACGAAATCTGAACACCGTCGGTCCAAGCATTCGCACAAGAAAAGCGCGCGAAAGAAGAAAAGCTCATCCAAACCAACGGGGTCAGAGGCAAGCGCCGCCTCAGCAAATCCGGAGGGTAATTGAACTCGCCGGTTTTGACTTCGGCGCAGATGCGAGCCGCAGAAGAAGCTGCTTTCGCGCGAGGAGTAGAAGTCGAGGCGCTAATGGACAAAGCGGGCGCCGGTGTCGCGCAAGCAGTCTGTAAATTTTTCCCCAATCCCGGAAAGTGCATTGTATTCGCCGGGAAGGGTCATAACGCGGGTGACGCCCTGGTTGCGGCACAATGTTTGCGGCGCCGTGGTTGGAAGATCGAAGTGCGGCTCGCATTCAAGGAAAGCGATTGCAGTGAACTGATGCGCAAAAAACTGGAAAGCCTGCGCCGCAGACCGCCGGCAATTTTGGGTACCAGACCTCTGGAAACTGCCGCCCTTGGCGTGACTCTTGTCGAACTCTGGGCAGACGTCGCTAATCAGTTGTCAGCTGCGCAAGAAGCAATTGCGACGGAGGCGTACCTGAGCCCTCCTCCTCCACTGATTATTCTCGATGGGTTGCTTGGACTGGGTGCGAAACCACCGCTGCGCGAACCGATGCGCACAACCTGTCGTCACATGAACCAGCTGCGCCGGCAGAAGAGCGCTTATGTGTTCGCCGTTGACATTCCCACCGGTCTCGATGGCGACTCCGGCAAAATCGATAGCGATTGCGTTGTCGCTGATTTCACAGTCACGATTGGATTCGCAAAGCCCGGCTTAGTGGCGGATGGCGTGCTGAACTTCGTGGGGCGGCTGGAGGTTGTGCAGCTGGATGAGCTCCGCTCCCCGGAAAAGAAAGCGAAAGAAATTATCTCCAGCCCGCCAACTCTCCGTGAATTGCTGCCGAGACGCGAATATAGCACGTACAAAAATCAATGTGGCCGCGTTGGTGTGGTTGCCGGCTCTAAGGGATTTATCGGCGCGGCTCTGATGACATCGCAAGGTGCGCTGCGGGCAGGCACAGGTCTGGTGGAAGTTTTTGTTCCCGAAGAAATCTACGAGATCGTTGCTAGCGCCGCGCCAATGGAAGCGATGGTGAAGCCGCTCCAGTCTTATCGCGACTTGCTCAAAGAAAAAGCCGACATCTGGGCGCTGGGGCCTGGTCTTGGAAAATCACGCGCGGCCGAGATTCTGGAGCTGATCGAAAAAGCAAAGCAATCGATGGTGATTGATGCCGATGGGCTAAACATTTTGGCTGACAAAGTCTCAGCGCTCAAAAGTTGTAAAGGCGACCGCCTGCTCACGCCGCATCCGGGCGAGATGAAACGGCTTTTCCCCGACAAAAAAGAAAAGCGCGCCGAAACGGCAACGAAATTCTGCGATCGTTTCCCTGTAACACTTTTGTTGAAAGGCAGTCGGACGATCGTGGCTGAACGTGGTCGTCCGTTGAGCTATAACACGACGGGCAATCCCGGAATGGCCACTGGCGGAATGGGCGACATTCTTACTGGAGTCTGCGCCGGATTGGCGGGACAGGGTTTATCTCTTTATGATGCGGCGCGACTCGGTGCATGGCTATGTGGGCGCGCCGCGGAAATCGCGATTGTTTATGGCGGCCAAAGCGAGCAATCGTTATTGCCTCGCGATGTTCTCGATCATCTGGGGGAGGCATTTAACGAATTGCACAAGTCCAATGTTCTGCTGTGAATCTTCAAACTGAGAAAACCGAGGAATACAAAGCGCCCTCCACGGAGACGGCCTGGAGTCGAATAAAAAAGGCGCTTGGCCCAATCACGGTGGTTGGCGTCGTGATCGCAAAGTTTTTTGCGAAACTGAAGTTCGTTCTGCTGCCGCTCCTCAAGTTCCTGCCCATCCTGTTGAAATCCGGTGGAACCATGCTGCTGATGATCTGGGTCTATACCCAATTCTGGGGCTGGCGATTTGCCCTGGGGTTTGTGCTCCTTCTGCTCGTGCACGAATCCGGCCACCTGCTCGTGGCCAAAAAATTCGGCCTGAAAGTCGGCGCGCCTGTTTTCATTCCCTTTATGGGAGCGTTCATTGCGCTCAAAGACGCGCCACGCAATGCCTGGATGGAAGCATGCGTAGGTATTGGCGGCCCCATCCTGGGCAGCTTTGGCGCGTTGGTCTGCAACGCCTTGGGCGAAATCACGGGTGCACCGCTTTTCATCGCGCTTGCCTGGTTTGGATATTTTCTCAACCTATTTAACCTGACGCCGGTTGGAATGCTGGATGGCGGGCGCATCGTGACCGCGTTGTCTCGCTGGCTTTGGTTGCCCGGGTTCGCACTGCTCCTTTGGTTCGGATGGAAGTATCCGAATTTTATTATCTGGTTGATCGTACTTTTGTCACTGCCACGGATCTATTCGCTATTCCGCAAACGAACCGAAGAAGAACAGCGTTATTTCGAAGTCACACCCGCGCAGCGCTGGACGATGTCAATATTGTATTTCGGTCTGATTGCAGTTCTGCTCTTCGGAATGCACGTGGCGCAGCAAGATTTGAACAAATACGGAGTGCGTTCCCACGGCCACGGGCAGGATACGATCGTGCAATAAATGGCGACTCCTCGCGCCTTTTCCCGGCGAGTAGTTCTGAAATTTGGTGGCTTAAGCCGTCAAGCTTGCGGGTGCACGTCGGAGACTTTGAAGACGCGGTTGGGATCGAGCCCAATTTGGCGCAGGATCGACAAGAAACGCTTATCCGAACGCAACGGCGCAAATTCCGGCGCGATGCCGACCGTGTGCAACGATGACGAATGCTCCTCATACGCACGCTCCAATTCGCGGATTGCGTCGTCATGCGCCTGCAATGCCACGTGCACATGCGCGATGGCATCTCCGGGTGCGTAGCTTCCGCGAGTCGCGACGGCTGCTTCAAGAGTTTCCTGCGCCTCGTTGCGCCGGTTCATGCGCGCGTAGGTAATCGCGAGACCAAACGCCACTCTGCCGCTGAGACTCTGTGCTTTTTTGTACAGTGCGATTGCATCATCGAAGCGGCCCATCTCCCGATACAGCGCCGCCAGCAACGGCTCGCCATGCACGAAAGCGGGGTCCAGTTGCAATGCGCGCTCGCCGGCGGCAATCGCTTCGTTGTACAGGCCAAAGTACCGATAGAGCTCGCACGCAAAGTTGTTCACCCAAAGTGACGCCGGATCGATCGTCGCTGTGCGCCGCAAATAAGTGAGCGCTTGTTCGCGTTCGCCGCGCGCGGCCCAAAACGCAGCCGAGAAATAATTCGAAGGCGTCGATTTCGGATCGAGCTCGACCGCGCGGCAAAATTCACGGGCCGCTCCGTCCATGTCCCAGTCGAGG
>QHNF01000184.1 GCA_003218345.1 Verrucomicrobiota bacterium
GTGCAAGATCTCGGCCGGATGGGCTATCGCCAATTTGGCGTCTCGTTAGGCGGCGCGTTGGATCCGTTCGCATTAGGTGTGGCGAATCTTCTTGCGGGCAACGATAAATCGGCAGCGGGACTTGAAATAACGTTTGGCGGACTGCAGTTGCAGTTTGATGATGAACGAATCGTCGCCTGGTGCGGCGGCGAATTCGATGTTCGCGCAAGATCGACATCTTTACCCGCTGGGCATGCCGTTCACATCGATGCAGGTGAGAAATTGAAATTCGATCGCGCAAAAATCGGCTGCCGCGCCTGGCT
>QHNF01000185.1 GCA_003218345.1 Verrucomicrobiota bacterium
GCAGTCGAGCGGATGCTTTGCTGACCGATCCCGTTGAAGCTGCCAAGCGGGTATTGCGCATGCTGCGCGAAGGCAAGGTTCAGTCGGTGGAAGGCCGCGATGTCGATGTGCGCGCCGAAACAATTTGTATCCACGGCGACTCACCCGGCGCAGTTGAGTTCGCGAATGAATTGCGAACACGACTCGAAGATCAAGGCGTCAGGATCAGCGCGCCGCAGAGTCCGTTGTGAGCAACAAGGGCAACAATCGGCAGCAATCCGGACTGGTCCGCGCGCTCGGACCGATCGACGCGACCATGATCGTGATGGGGTCGATGATCGGCTCGGGCATTTTCATTACCTCGGCGGAATCCTCGCGACTGAGCGGCGCACCGGGATGGTTGCTGCTCGCGTGGGCCGTCGCCGGCGTAATGACGATCACTGGCGCGCTTTGTTGCTCGGAGCTAGCGACGATGATGCCGCGCGCGGGCGGCGTTTATGTTTTTTTGCGCGAAGCATATGGACCATCCATCGGATTCCTGTATGGCTGGACTTTGTTTCTCGTGATCCAAACGGGGACCATCGCTGCAGTCGCAATTGCGTTCGCAAAATTTCTCGGCGTGTTTGTCGCAGCAGTTTCGTCGGACAGTTATTTGGTCGCGCCGATTTCATTGGGCGGGTACGCGATCAGCTTATCGATGGAACAGCTGGTCGCGATTCTCTTGATCGTGTTGCTGACCTGGACAAACACGCGCGGACTGGAAGTCGGCAAAATTGTCCAAAACACATTCACGTTCGCAAAAGCGGCTGCGCTTATCGCGGTCGTCGTGATCGGATTGTCGCTAGGCTGGAATGTCAACTCCGCCGCGCTAAGATCGGCCTGGTGGGACTCGTGGGCCAACGGCTGGAGCCCACAGATTGCGCAACCCGGCTTCACATTCGTCGGCGGACTCGCTCTCGCGCTGCTCTTTGGAAAATCGATGGTCGGTCCGCTGTTTGCCCAAACTGCGTGGACAAACGTCACATTCATCGGCAGTGAAGTACGTGATCCGGGAAAAAATCTCGTGCGCGCGCTCGTGATTGGCTGCGGCAGCGTGGTCGTCCTTTACTTGTTAGCCAACGTTGCTTACCTCGCGGTACTGCCGTTCTCGGAAATTGAGCACGCACCGCAAAACCGAGTCGCGGTGGCCATGATGAATGCTGTCTTCGGTCATCCCGGCGCGATGTGCATGGCTGCCGCGATCATGATTTCCACTTTCGGTTGCGACAATGGACTAATTCTTTCCGGCGCGCGCGTTTACTACGCAATGGCGCGTGATCGTTTGTTTTTCCAGAGAATTGCGACCACAAATCGCTTTCATGTTCCAGCGGCGGCATTGGTCGCGCAGGGAATCTGGACTGCGTTTCTGACTCTACCGCGAACCGTAACAATCGACGCCGCGACACATCAGCTGACTTACGGGAATGTTTACAACCAACTGCTCGAATACATCATCTCGGCGGATTTGCTCTTTTACCTTCTAATGGTTGTTGCGCTGATCACTTTGCGGCGCAAAAAGCCCGAAGCTGAGCGGCCGTATCGAACCTGGGGCTATCCGGTCGTGCCGATTATCTCGATCTTACTTGCTGGATTGTTAATCGTAGACCTTGCCTGGCTTGCCCCACCGACATCGGGAATCGGAATGTTGATCGTGTTGAGCGGTGTGCCGGTTTACTTCCTCTGGCGCAAACTTGCTGCAGTCTGAATAAATCCGTTTCGCGTTTGAGATGCGAAATCTTTTTGTATGCCTGCAAAATCAAAGAAACAACAAATGGCTGCCGGTGCTGCGCTTGCGGCCAAGCGCGGCAAGCGATCGAAATCCTCGCTCAAGGGTCCATCACGCCAAATGGCGAAGTCGATGAGCCCGGGCGAGCTGCGTAAGCTGGCGAAGACCAAGCGCAAAAAATTGCCGCGGAAAAAGCGGCGCTAACGATCAGCCAAAGGTTAGCGGAAGCACAGGAGTGCTCACTCCTTTTGCAATATCGCCATCACCTCTCGCAAAGGTTCGTCGCTCACCTTACTTGTCCCTGTAAAGGGATGGTCAAGGACATAGATCAGAAACAAAATCAACGTGATCGTTACCGTGAGCGTAGTGGCAATCATATATTGCGCTCTGATGTTCTTCATTCCGAATAACCAGGTGTACGAAATCGTGAATACCGCGCCAACAAGCAGGACTAACCAGACAACTGATGGCACCGTGTCGTTACCCGCAAATATTCTAAGTCGGCGGTACTGAGCCAGATTGTTTAACCGCTTTACCGTTTCGGCGTAGAGCTCTCTGTTGGGAATCGATTTCTCATCCATCTGATAGACCACTGTTATCAGCCTTGCCATTGCAGGGTTGGAATGGAGGCTTATCTGGCCTTGTGACATTCTTTTCAATTCATCATTATAAACCGAAGCGATGTAATCCATTAGTCCTTGCCGTATCGCTGTACGCGCCGGGTCGGGTAGTTCTTGTGTAATGTGAAAAAGATCATCGGCCTCGTTCGCTTCCATTTGCAGCTCTTTTGTGGCGTCGCTGTATCCGCTCCATGTAACAAATACAA
>QHNF01000207.1:0-4112 GCA_003218345.1 Verrucomicrobiota bacterium
GAGCAGGGCGCCTGCATTTTTGGATATCAGGTGCGCGACCCGGAGCGCTACGGGGTGGTAGAATTCGACGCTGATGGCAAGGCGATCAGTCTGGAGGAAAAACCAAAGCAACCGAAAAGTCATTTTGCGGTGCCGGGGCTTTATGTCTATGACGAGCGGGTTGTCGATCTTTGCCGGACCTTGCGCCCATCAGCCCGCGGCGAACTCGAGATCACCGATTTGAATTTGCTCTATCTCCAGGAGAAGCAGTTACACGTGAAATTGCTCAGCCGCGGCATGGCCTGGCTCGACACCGGCACGCAAACGAGCTTGCTCGAAGCAGGCAATTACATCGCGACAATCGAACACCGACAGGGACTTAAAATCGCGTGTCTCGAGGAAGTGGCGCTTCGCATGGACTTCATCACGCAGTCGCAACTCGCCACCACCATTGATCGACTGCCGAAAGGTGAGTATCGAGATTATGTGCGGATGGTTTGTGACGAAGGGCCTAGCGCAGCGCCAGAGCCAGTGGGTTAGCAAGTCTGTAGGCGGTCGTTGGCCCCCGGCTGCCGCGATCAACCCTCGCGGCTACAACACTATTTTGGTTGCTCGCGCAGCAGATGATTTGTATCCGCGAGCAATTTCGTCACGGCGTCCGCTTCAGTCGCGTCATAATAACCGCGGATCTCACCATGCCGATCCACCAGCACCATCCGCGTGCTGTGCACGGGAATTCCCTCTGCATCGCTGCCATCTGAGACCGCAAGTTTGAAGCCATCGTGCGAAAGTTTGTAAATCGCAGACTTGAATCCAGTGAGAAAATTCCAGCGCTTCGAATCGGCTTGCAATTTCTCCGCGTAACCGCGCAGAACTTCCGGGCTGTCTTTGTCCGGATCGACACTGAACGAGACTAGATGCACATCTGTTTTCTCCAGCGGTTTTTGTAACTCGCTCATCCGGGTGCTGATCATCGGACAGGGACCCGGGCACGTCGTGTAAATGAAATCGGCGATCCAAATTTTGCCGGCTAATTGTGCGGAGCCAAACGATTGTCTGTTCTGATTGACGAACTGAAAAGATGGGACCGTGCCGTAAGACGAGACAGTCCGTTGCTGGAGCGCGGCCACTTCGATGTGACGCAACCACAGCAGCAGTCCGAGCGTGACAAGCGGAATGAGGATCAGTGTGAGCTTCCACAAGGTCGACGTTTTTGAAGACGCACGATTCACGGCCAAAGAAGTCGCATTCAAGGTTGTTAACACGAGAGGCTGTCGGGAAAGCTGACAGCTTCCTCTATAAAGGCAGCGCTTGCATTCATGATTTCGTCAGGACGAGAGCGCCCAGCAAGAGTGGTAAATAAGCAATGGATGTAATGAACAACAAGCGCGCGGCTCCTGCGGTGCGCGTTTTCAAAAACCGCATCGCAACGGCAATAAACACACCGCCAAGCACCAGCTCAATTACTAGGTAAACCCAGCTGACAATTCCGAGAAATGCAGGGAGGCCTGCTATTATCAGAAGCAAAATACAGAAAAACACGCTTTGACTGGCGCTGCGTTCGCCGCTGCTGTCATCGCTTGAAATCATGCGGAAACCCGCACGTGAATAATCGTCGCGGTACATCCAGGCAATCGCGAAGAAATGCGGCAGTTGCCACAGCAGAAGAATTGCGAAAAGGCTCCATGCGCCAGCCTCAATTGTTCCACGCGCAGCCCCCCAGCCAATCATTGGCGGAATCGCGCCCGGGATGGCGCCGACGATAGTGTTCGCGGTGCTGGCTCGCTTCAACGGTGTGTAGGCGAAAATATAAATCGCGATCGTTATTGCAGCGAGGACCGCGGTCAGCGCATTGCAGGCGATGGCGAGATAAATCACACCAAAGATCGACAACGCGCCGCCGATGGCGAGTGCTTCCATCGGTGGCATGCGGCCCGCGGGCACCGGCCGCGTTTTGGTGCGTTGCATCAACCCGTCCAGTTTCCATTCCCACCATTGGTTTAATGCAGCCGCGCCCGCTGCTGCGGCCGCAGTTCCAAACACGACGTGAAATAACGCCACGTAATCGGCTGGCGCATCGGCTCCGAGATAAAATCCGACTGCAGTAGTGAGCAGCACGAGCAATGTCAGCCGTGCTTTCACCAGCTCCGCGAAATCGGACATGAACCGCGCTCGCAATCCTCCGGGAAGCGTGCTTTCGATCGAATTCTCTGCGGCGGCGGTTTTCATGCGAGCAGCGGCGCGCCCGGCGGTCGCGCCCTACCGCTGACAATCTCCGGCGCGAGCGGAGGCGGCGGCGTACCAGCCCTTGTTTGCGAAATTCGCCAGCAAATGGCTGAGATACTCACGCCGAAAGATAGCATGATGGCACCCACCGCGACATGCGCGGTTGCAATATCAGCCGCTTTGTTGCTCCAGATTGTCCAAGCACCGAGCGTCAATTGACCGAAAAGAAATGCGACCCACAACATCGACAACCTCTTGAGCGCGGGGATCTCTGGCACATTTCTCCAAACGCGAGAAGAAAACGCAATGACTGCGGCTGCAATCAACAGTGCCAGAAAGCGGTGCGCCATTTGCAGCCAGATTTGGAAAGCGTCCACGTCCGACAAGCCGCGGGCATCGCGCCAGGCATTGATCTTTGCCAGCGCGGTCGAGCTTGTGTTTGGAATCCAGGCGCCGTTTGCGGTGGGAAAATCGAGAATCGCCAGATCGCGATGCTGATGGCGCATTGTCGCTCCAAGCGCAAGCTGCACGTAAATCGCGAGCGTGATTGCGACCGCGAGCGTTTTGGTCGGCGTGAAGTTTTTCGCAGTGCTATTAACATCCCAAAGCGATTTCCAGAAACTAGTCGTTACCAGCGCGATCACTACAAGCAGAGCGAGGAACGCTTGGGCTATGCATGCATGGAAGATGCCGATTTCATCTTTCAGCATGGTGACTCGAAGGCCGCCGAGAATTCCCTGTAGAATCACACCGGCGAGCGCGAGACCGCCCAAGTTGCGTACCCATTGACGGGTTTCGCCGCGCCAAAGCCAGATCGCCAGGACGATCGTCAGAAATCCAACTGCCGAAGCGATCAGGCGATGGGTATGCTCGAACAAAATTCCCCCAACCCATCTTGAGACCGGAAACAAAAACATGTTGTAGCCGAACGTGGTCGGCCAATCTGGTACCGCGAGACCGACGCCTTTGCTCGTCACCATTCCGCCGCTGCAAACGAGTAATAGCGTGGCGACGCATGTAAGCCATGCGAAGCGATTGAGCCAATTTCTCGATCTTGCAGAATTGCCGGAATCCATCTCGGAAAAAGATAACCGCGGATTACGCGGATTTCGCGGATGAAATTAACAAGGCAGTGCGATCTGGAGGAGCACGCGTTTCTCGCGTGTTGCTTGCGGTGTCTCGCCGCAACGGTCTTTTGTTTGATGGGCCAATTTTTGGAAAGTTCGCGATCGCGAGGACGCGCTCGCCAGCACGCGAGACGCGTGCGCTACCGGACAAACGGGCTATTTCCCGGGGCTTGGCGATGGCGCCGGTGAAGGCGCGCTTTGCGCGCCACCGGCCAACTCCGCCCGCTCTTTGAGCCACGTCTGATAATCCTGTGGCGTGTCCACTACGAGCGTGCCCTTCATTCCGTAATGGCCCAACCCGCAAAGCTGGGCGCAAATTACTTCGTAGGTCCCAGTCTTGATTGGCGTGAACCAGATCGGAATGAGTGAACCGGGGATTGCGTCGCCTCCGATTCGCATGGCTGGCAAAAAGTAATCATGTATCACGTCCTTTGAGGAAAGTTCGGCAATCACAGGACGATTTACTGGCACATGCAGTTCGCCAAGCGTCGCGATATCATCTTTGCCAGCAGGATCATTCGGATCAATGCCGAGCGGATTTGAGTTGCTTACAAAGCTGACCTCGCGCCGGCCAAATTGCCCATCCGGCCCTGGCAGGTGATAATTGAAACTGAACTGCTGCGCGACCACGTGAACAACCAACGCCTCTTTGCCTGGTGGAAACTGGTTGACGCGCTTTGCCCAAAGTGGAATCGCAAAGCCGAGGAGGAGGACTGCCTCGATCAAGACGACGGAGAATTCCAGATGCGTCGAGATGCCGCTCCTCACGCCCAGGTGATC
>QHNF01000207.1:4221-4644 GCA_003218345.1 Verrucomicrobiota bacterium
CGCGAGGCTACTCATATTTGCTCAGATCTTCCTCTGTAATCTCCTGGTAAGGTTCGGCAGGCATGCGCCCATGCCGCCATAGATGAAAACTAAACGCCCCGATGCCGCCCAGAACCGATATCACAGCGCCGAAAAGAAACCAGATCGCCACCGCCATGTGCTCCGTCGATTTTCCATCTTTTGCGCCATAACAAAACGGGCATGCCAGCGCCTGTCCAACAGGCGAAAAGACAAAGAAAAACAGGATCGACAGAATCTTCGTTTTCATGTGATGAGGCGAAGCCGTTTCATTTTGCGGTAGAACCAAACGCCGTAAACGACGAGCGCAAATGCGGTGACAAACGCCGCGATCGCTCCAGCAAGATAGATTGGCGCGCCCTCGACCAGATCGACCCAGATGCACCACACTCCGGTCCCCAGCGC
>QHNF01000207.1:4782-8272 GCA_003218345.1 Verrucomicrobiota bacterium
GGTAAATCAGGCGTTTTTCCGCGGCAAGATGCATGAAAATTGCCGCCACCATTCCCGCTTTAAGAGTCGCCACCAACATTGCGACGGCGATGTTTGCTTTGCGCGCGCCAAAATCGACATACGAAAGCGCGACCGTAATGGCGGTGAAGACGAGCAGGAGCGCACCTACCATTAAGTAGCCTCGGACGTGCTTTTGCACATTATGGGCGTATTCCTCGTACTCCTTCGGATCTTGCGAAACGTCAGGCGGGTTGTTCATGACTTAGAGCAGATAAAAAAGCGGGAAGACGAAAATCCAGATCAGATCGACAAAGTGCCAGAAAAGGCCGGCTACCTCGACGCGGTTTGCCAGGTGTTCAGGGTTGCGCTGATAAAGTTTTTTGCTGACCGGCAGCCACATGTAAATAAATACGAGCACTCCGCCGAGCACGTGCATCCCATGCAAACCGGTGATGGTGAAATAACTGGCAAAATATGCGCTATGCGTTGGCAGAAACATGGTCGCGCGTTCCACGTCGGCTTTCTCGATGGTCGCGAGTTTATGCGTGGGCGGGACGTAGAAAAAATGCGGCCGATCCATCGCCGGGTTGGTCGGGTCCGCGTTTACCGGATCGAGATAGACTTCGTATTCCTTAATGTTGGGATCGGTGAGCGCGGCACGATTGTGCAAATGACCTGTGATCTCAAGGCGCGGCGGAAGGTCTTTCGCAGCGGCATGCTCGTTGCCGAGATACTGTTCGTACTTCCCGAGCGCATCCGGTTTAATATAAGCCCCGAAATGGTCGAACTTCTGCGGCCATTCGTAAACGAGTTTGACGGCCAGGAAAATCACGCCGCACAAAATCGTGGCCAGCATGTACCACCAGTAGGCTCGATATCTTCTCATCTTCAACGCAGCCCATGCGAGCACCACCGTGACCGACGACATGATGAGAATGGCGGTGTTCATTGTCCCAACGGGAACGTTGAGTAATCCATGCGGCCACATCCCCGGGGGCGCATCGAGTCGCAAAAAGATGTAAGCGGAGAAAAGCCCACCAAAGAGCATCACTTCCGATGCGAGAAACAACCAGATACCTACTTTGGCATTCCAGAGACCGGTGTCAGGTCGCGTGGAGACTGTGTACGGAATCTCCATATCTTCAGTCTACACGAGCACGGGCTCGGCACTCTTGCGCCGCACGCGCTCGCTCGGCTCCACCGGTTCATTTTGCATCGTGAAATCACGTTCGCGTCCGGGGAGACTGTATTCGTAAGGACCGCGATACGCGACAGGAGTGCCGATAAAATTTCCGTGTGGCGGCGGTGAAGGCGCAGTCCACTCCAGCGTGGTCGCTTCCCACGGATTGTCGTTCACCTTTTCGCCGCGTTTGATGCTCCAGAAGAAATTAATGATGAAAGGGATTTGGGCGAGGCCCATTATCCAGGCCGCCCATGAGATTGGCGCGTTCCATTGAAACCCGGTCAATCCCCAAATGGTGTGTTCGTTCGCAACATTCCATCCCTGCCCGCCGTCATACCAACGCCGATGCATCCCGGCCATTCCCTGCAAAAACATCGGCAGAAAAATAACATTCATGCAGATGAGCGTTGGCCAGAAATGCACTTTGCCCCAGAAATCGTTCATCTTTCGGCCAGTCGCTTTCGGGAACCAGTAATAAATGCCGGCGAAAAGTCCGAAGATTGTGCCAGGTGCAACGATGTAATGGAAATGCGCGATGATGTAGTAGGTGTCGTGCAGATAAAGGTCGGCTGAATTAAATGCCAGCGGAATGCCGGTGAGGCCGCCGATTCCAAACATCGGGAGGAACGCGGTGGCGAAAAGCATCGGCACTGTAAAGCGAATAGACCCGCCCCACAGTGAAATGAAAAACGCGCTTAAAATGATCACCGACGGGATCGAGATCAGTAATGTAGTCGTCTGAAAGAACGCGCTCACTGCACTGCCCATGCCCGTCATCCACATGTGATGCGCCCACACGATGAACGACAAAAACCCGATCACCAGCACAGAAAAGACCAGCGATTTATATCCCCAAAGCGGCTTGCGCGAATTGTTCGCCAGGATTTCGGCCACAATCCCAAACGCAGGCAAAATCAGCACATAAACCTCGGGATGCCCGAGGAACCAGAACAAGTGTTGCCACAAAAGCGGGCTGCCGCCGCCGCTGATGGACACCGGCGCGCCATTCACGACCAAACCGCTTGGCAGGAAAAAACTCGTGTCGGCGACCCGATCCATCAATTGCATGATGATCGCGGCTTCCAACGGCGGAAACGCCAGCAACAGGAGAAATGCGGTAACAAATTGCGACCACACAAAGAATGGCAGCCGCATCCAGGTCAGCCCTTTGGCGCGCAACTGAATGATAGTGGTGATAAAATTAATGGCACCGAGCAACGACGACGTGATCAGAAAAATAAACCCGATCAGCCAAAGCGTCTGTCCGTTGAAAATTGAAAGATGCCCCGGTCCTCTGTCGGCAAATGCCGCCAGCGGCGTGTAGGAAGTCCAGCCGCTCTTCGCTGCGCCACCGGGCACGAAGAAACTGGTAAGCATGATTACGCCGCCAACCCCAAACGCCCAGAAACTCGCTGCGTTCACCTTAGGGAAGGTCATGTCGGGCGCGCCGATCTGCAGCGGGACGACAAAATTTCCGAAAGCGGCGAACGCCAGCGGCACGACGCCAGCAAAAATCATTATGGTGCCGTGCATGGCGCCGAGGGAGTTGTAAAAGTCAGGGGTCATTTTCCCGTCCGGCATCGAGCCCGCACCGAAAATGTACGGGAGCCATTTGCCGATCACTGGCAGCGCCTGGCCCGGATAGGCCAGTTGCCAGCGCATCAACATCATCAGACAAAAGCCGAAAAACAAAAAGACCAGACCGCAGAGTCCGTACTGGATACCGATTACCTTGTGGTCGGTTGAGAAAATATATTTTCGCCACCACCCAAGCTGTTGATGTTCATGTTCGCCAGCGTGCGCGTGTGGGTCGTGATGCGTTTCGAGAGAAGCGGAAGGATCCATTTCAGGAGAAAGTTATCGTTTCAATATCTAGAGGGAAGCGCGATTTGCAAAGCCCGAAATTTGTCAAAATCGCATTCCGATGGCGCGATCTCAACATGTCGATTTTTGAATCGCTAGCAGAAACCGGAAGCCGTTAATGTAACGTGCCACGCGTGTTCCACCATTTCGACAAGCGCGCCTCCGGAATTTCCGGAATCGCTTTGCCGGCTAAATCGTAATGCGAAGTGTCATTAAACAAAGTCAAGCGCGCCCGGATCGCATCCCTAAAATCGACAATGTTCAATGCAGCTGGTTTTTGATCGAGGTTATCGCGATAACGACGCGGATCGAAGCCAAGAAGCGAGCTGAGCAGAAGCCGAATCGTCGCCTTGTGCGAAACAACCAGGATGCTTTCGCCCGGATGCTTGCGCACCAGTTCGACGAGCACCGGCAAAGCGCGCGCTGTCACGGTCAGGCCGCTTT
>QHNF01000208.1:0-3666 GCA_003218345.1 Verrucomicrobiota bacterium
AAACAGCCCAATAGTTAAACTCCGAATCAATCCAATACAGAAGCTGATAACCTTGGCGCGAGATCGTCTTCATGGCTCTTTCTGTTCCTGCCCCGGCCGGCCAAACAAACAGGTTAATGAAGTGTTTGCGCCTTTGGTAAATCAGAGCCGCTACAGGACGGTTATCGAGATAATCAAGGCGGCCACCAACTAAAGGGAATCCTTCGCTGGAAAGATCGACGACCGGAGGTGCAAAATCGAGCTTCGCGTCCAACCACGGTTTTACAGTGTGCTGATCGGAAGAAGCGACGTCGGTGAGGTGGCTTGCCATCAGCGAACGCACGTGACTGGCGATGAGCTGCGTCGCCAAGAATTGATCGGCCCCGGGTCGCTGCAATCGGGGCACCAAGGTCAAAGCGATGATCGCAGCGAAAATGATTGCCGCGGCGAGAGCCAGCCAATTCCAGGATGTCTCCCAAAGAATAGCGCGCGGCCGTGGCTGCCTTCTTGGGAACAGCGGCTGCGCATCTCGCGCAACATTGCGCGTGGGCAGTTCGGCGATCTCGTCTCGCAACGACGATTGAATGCGCTCACGTAACTCCGCGGGCGCCTTAAAATAAGGAGTTGCGTTGCCAATCGCACGAATCAGCGAGCCATGCGTTTTGTAAGCTTGATCACATTTAGGGCACTCCCGCAAGTGCTGTTCGATTGTCTGGCTGGTAATTGGATCCAGTTCGCCATCCAGATAACCGTCCTTCAGTTTAGTGGCTTCTTCGCAGTTCATCTCACTTATCCTTACCGATGCGAGCCGCTAAATATTCCTTGAGCTTTCCGCGGGCGCGAGCCAGCCTCGACATAACTGTCCCCGGGGGAATTTGCGCGATCTCGGCTATTTCCTTGTAGGAGAGACCTTCCTGGTGTCGCAGCGCCAAGATCTCACGAAATTCCGCAGGCAATGCATCCATTGCTTCCCTGATCAGTTCTGCGTCTTCACTATGCTCCAGAATCGTCGCGGGACTAGCAGATTCGTCTCCGGCCGCATGTATTTCTTCGTCAAAAGTTGTGAAATCAACCGCCTGGTTCTTTTTGAGCAACGTGTAGCACGTATTTCGGACAATCGTCAGCAACCAAGCTCGGCCATTTGAACCATGAAATCCACCGAACGATTTGAATGCCCGCAGATACGCTTCCTGGACCACATCCTGCGCATCGTGTTCATTGCGAAGGAGCCATCTGGCCAAATTGTGAGCTGCATCAAGATGAGGCAGCAGCGCTTCTTCAAAAGATGCCAGGTCTTCTTTCTCGCATCGCAGTGTGATGTCGGGAGCCTTTGTACCGGCCTTAAACACGGCATTGCCACTATTCGACTCGGTCTGGGAATTCGTAGTGGCAATACTCCTATAAAATAAAGAGAGTTAGAGATGCCTGCTGCCCGGGCGCACTTTTCATTCGGTTAAATATTCTGTGCTTTGGATCAGGCAGCGGACTTGTGCTCGGTCGATTGGAAAAGGTCGAGCAGTTCTGCGAAGCGTGACTCGTATGATTCGCACGTGGGGCAATCCCCGTTTTGTTCAATCCATTCGGGATGTTGCCTGCGAAGGGCGTCGTGAATCTGGTGCTGGAGTTGAACGTAAGGGTGCCTTTCACCGGACCTGTTCATTTTCATCGCGGCCAATCTTGATGATCAGCAGATTGCGGCTAGTGCGCGTTCGCGGGATTTTGTGCTGTCACCTATGAGGTGGTGTCGGCTCCCTCTTTCGAGGTAGGGGGTCTATTAGCTCCACGCGAGCCATGATAATAGCCTGCACGAGCTAGACGGGCTCGACTTGCCCCCTCAAAGAGTCGGTATATGCGGCACTGCCTTGGCAAACAGGTTGATTGCACGCATCACCGATCGCCGCGAAAGCGACGACCACGAAAGCCATCGCCACGAAAGCCGCTGCCGCTAAAGCCGCCGTATCCGTAGCTATAAGGATAATAGCCGTAGGGATAGTACCCATAGCTTGGATCGGGAAAGTAAAAGAACGGATCGCCAAAATCGCCAAAGAAGAAGAACCGATCGTCGAAGTCGCGATTGTGAAACCGATCGCCGCGAAAGCCACGGCCACGAAAACCACCGCCGCTAAAGCTACCGTGAAACCCGCGACCGTTAAAGCCGCCGCCGCGAAAGCCGCCGCCGTGACCGCCTCCACCGCCGCCGCCGTGCGCCGTCACGTTCGAGCCTGCAAGAACACAAACTGTAAGAGTGATTGTCACTGCAATAAGTTTTTTGCAATTCATATACATCTTTCCATTTGTTTAATACAACTGGTGCGGCCCCATCTTTATTCCACTGCCTCTAACTAGAAGCGTCTGGTTGATCGAACTCTCCAGAAATCCCCGAGGCATACGACACGGGAGATCACTTTCTTGGAATATAACTTTGTCAATTCGGTATGAATGGATTGAACGCTGCACAACTCTCTTACGAAACAAACATATCGGAGATTTTTTTTATGCCTATTACGATCGCCAGTATCATGAATCTTATGGGGCCGGACATGATGGTAATCCTCCTCATCGTGTTGCTCCTGTTTGGAGCAAAAAAACTGCCTGAGCTCGCCCGAGGGATGGGTCGAGCGGTAAAGGAGTTCAGCGCAGCCCGAGATGAGATAGAGAAGGGGTTAAGTCAGTCTGGCCCCAGCGAAGTAGCGCCGTCCAAACTACTGGACACAAAAAGCGAGCTACCATCTGCGCGGTAGTCCTAGCGGCATCTACAGGTTTCTCGACGGCTTCTCACCGGCAACTCCGCAACAGAAAGAACTCGATGATCGCTCGGGTAACTCGAAGGCCGCGCAAAAAACGAATCGTCATTCTGGGCGGTGGTTTCGGTGGGGTTTATGCCGCCATTCATCTTGAGAAGTTGCTGGCGCGAGTGGAGACGGTAGAGATTTCTCTCGTTAGCCGAGATAACTTTTTTCTGTTCACTCCGATGCTTCACGAGATCGCCGCGAGCGATCTCGAGATCACCAATATCGTAAATCCCCTTCGGAAGTTGCTCCGTAAGGTTGAGGTATTCGTGGGTGACGTGAATGAGATCGACCTGCCAAACAAGCAGGTATTGATTTCACATGGTTATCGTAACCACTCCCTCCGGATCGACTATGACCATCTGGTCATCGCATTAGGATCAATCACTAACTTTTACGATATCCCGGGTCTCGCCGATCTGGCCGTACCTATGAAATCGCTGCGCGATGCCATTCAGTTGCGCGCTCAAATCATTCGACATTTGGAAGAAGCCAATTCCGAATGCAATCCGGCCGATCGGCAGTCGTTACTTACTTTCGTAGTAGCGGGCGGCGGCTTCGCCGGCGTGGAAACGGTGGCGGCGTTAAATGATTTCGTGCGGGAGGCGCTGCCATTCTACCCCAATCTGAGTGAAGATATGTTGCGAATTATGCTCGTGCATTCTGGCCCGGCGATCCTGCCGGAACTGGGTGAGAACCTGGGACGACACACGCACAAGGTGCTCACGCGGCGCGGGGTGAAAATCCGGCTTAACACCCGGGTCAGGAACATGACGGAGGACAACGTCTCTTTAGCCCATCACGACCCGATTCCATGCCGCACTCTAGTGTGGACTGCCGGAACCGTACCCAGTCCAATTATCTCTTTGCTCCCTTGCGCCAAGGAACGAGGCCGAAT
>QHNF01000208.1:3735-4143 GCA_003218345.1 Verrucomicrobiota bacterium
CCGGGGAAGTCTCATCCGCCAACCGCACAACATGCCATGCGCGAGGGCAAGGTTGTGGCGCAGAATATCGCGGCAGCACTCTTAGGTCGTCCTCTAAGATCATTTTCATTCAAGACCATCGGGTTGCTAGCCTCACTTGGTCGTCGCACGGGCGTAGCGCGCATCTTCGGTATCAATTTTTCAGGCTTCTTCGCCTGGTGGATGTGGCGGACGATTTACCTCGGTAAGTTACCCGGTTTGGACAAGAAGGTTCGTGTGGCGTTTGATTGGACACTGGACCTTCTCTTCCCGAAGGACGTCTGCGCAGTATATGACCTCGACCACCGCGGCGATTTCGATCGCCAGGACCACACTAGAAATGCGCTCGGAAATTATGGCGATTACCAAGTAATAGCGCGCCAACCAGTG
>QHNF01000187.1 GCA_003218345.1 Verrucomicrobiota bacterium
CGCCTAACATGTACTTCTAGGTCCCGTGCGACCGAATCCTCCCCTTTTTGAGAGCGGCTTCTTCAGCCCGCGCGTCTGCCAGACTTTCGTTCTTTGCTCAACAGGGGTCTTGTTAGGTGTACCCGGCATCGCAGTCCCGATGCGGGCGAGCGGCGCGCATTCCATTAAAGACATAATGCCAGTTCCTGCCTCAATCACGGTCCTTGAGTTCTCCGGCTTTCGGTGCCCTTATTGCAAACGAGCGCCAAGTGTCATCGAGTAGTCGTGAACGTGCAAATGGGCGAGCAGGGCGCAGGCGAATCGCGCGAGTTCGTCACTACCCGATGGAGCCTAATCCTTTCAGCCAGCAAATCGGGGAGCGGAGAACAAACGACGCGCGACGCGCTGGCCGAGCTTTGCCGGACCTATTGGCGGCCGATTTTCTCGTTTATCTGCCGACGCGACTATTCAATGCAGGATGCGCAGGACCTCACGCAGGATTTCTTTGCGAAGATACTGGAACATAACTGGCTCGAGCACGTCGACCCTGATCGCGGTCGCTTCCGTTCGCTCTTGCTCAAGTCGCTCCAAAATTTTCTCATTGATGCCGCCGAGAAAGCTCATGCCCGCAAACGCGGCGGCGGTGTGAAATTTATTTCCTGGGACGATCGGATGGCGGAGACTCTATCGCAATTATCAACCTCGGCTCACGCGCTCGAGTCATTTCCGCCGGAGCGGCTCTTCGATCTTCATTGGGCCACGACGGTGGTAGAACATGGGCTTCGACGCCTTCGTGAAGAATGCGAAAAAAAAGGCAGGCTCCGGCTTTTCAATGCGCTAAGCCCCCAGCTCACAGCGGAACGCGATAAGGTATCATACTCCAATCTTTCTGCAGATCTGGGCTTGGCTGAGACTGCAGTGAAAAGACAGCTGCACTATATGCGCCGGCGTTACCGGTGGCTGCTGCGCGATGAAGTCGCGCACACGGTTGAAAATCCCGCCGACGTGGAAGACGAGATCCGGCACATGTGCGCCGCCCTCGCCGCCGGAACCGAGTAACTCTGATGAAGACTTCCGACAGGCTCTCGGACTCGCTCCCGAGTACGCCGAAAAGCGAGGCAAAATGTGAGCAGTGCGGCGCCAGCGCGCGACTTGAAACTGGAGTCTGCGTCAGCTGCCTCTTGCGCGAGGGATTGGAAGATATTGGCGAGGCATCCAGGGCCATTTATGAAAGCGTACTCGCTGAAGTCGACGTGCAGGATGAACAATGGCAACCGGGCAACTACGAAATCCTCGAGGAAATCAAGCGTGGCGGCATGGGCGTGATTTATCGCGCCCGGCAACGGCACTCGCGCAGGATCGTCGCCGTAAAGTGCGTACTTAGCTACCAGGCCGATTCACACGAGACGCTCAAGCGTTTCCAACGGGAAGCCGAAGCGGTGGCCAGCCTCGATCACCCAAATATCCTCCCGATTTACGAGGTGAGCGAGAGCGAGGACGGACTTCCATTTTTCAGCATGAAATTCGCGACAGGTGGAAGCTTGCATGAAGCGGGACCTTCTCTTCGTAACGAACCACGAAAGTGTGTGCAACTAATGGCAAAGGTTGCGCGCGCGACCGAATATGCACACGGCCGTGGAATTCTCCATCGTGATCTCAAACCGGGAAACATTCTGCTCGATGGCCGCGGCGAACCGCTGGTGAGCGATTTCGGTCTGGCAAAATGGCTGGACGCAAACAAGGAAGTTACGAAATCGCTGACTATTTTTGGAACCCCGGGTTACATTGCGCCGGAACAGGCTGAGGGCTCGGCCGACGATCTGACCCTGGCCGCCGATGTTTACAGTCTCGGCGCAATTCTCTTCGACTTGTTGACTGGCCGGCCGCCATTTTTGGGCGCAAACGCACTTTCGATAATTCGACAGGCGGCGGAAATGCCTGCCCCAAAATTGCGTTTGTTCGGGCAATCGCACGATCGGGATTTGGAAACCATCTGTGCACGCTGTCTCGAGCGTGATCCAAAAGCGCGCTACCAGTCCGCGGGAGCTCTCGCCACTGATCTGGAACGCTGGCTCGATGGCCGACCAATCGTCGCTCGTCCGGTGTCACCTTCCACGCGGATCTGGCGGTGGTCGCGTCGTAATTCGAAGTTACTGGCAACGGGCGCAGCCTGCGTCCTTTTTGGAGCCGCTGTAATTTGGTTCTTCCGCGGCGAACTCGTCAGAATGCCGCCGCTGGATCCGCTGGAAAAAAGTATTGCGGTGCTTCCGTTCAGCAACCTGAGCAAGGAAGAAGAAAACACCTTTTTCGCCGATGGCGTGCAGGACGAAATTCTGACCGATCTATCGAGGGTCGGCGATCTGAAACTGATCAGCCGCGCCTCGGTGATGCAATACAAGAGCGGGGTCCCGCGGAATCTGCGCAAGATCGGCCGGCAACTCGGGGTGACGCATGTAGTAGAGGGAAGCGTCCAGCGCTCCCACAATCGCGTGCGCGTCAACGTGCAATTGGTTGATGCGCATATTGGCCGGCAGCTATGGGCAGAGACTTATGATCGCGATCTTGCCGACGTCTTCGCAATCCAAAGTGAGATCGCACAAAAGGTCGCTCAGCAACTTCACGCGAAAATCTCGGCCGGTGAGAAAGCCGCCACTCAACGCGATTATGACGGTGCCCTCGCTGAACTGGAAGTTGCTCCCCAGACCTTGTCCAATAATCGCCAGGTAGTCGAGCTGAAGGGTTACATCAAGAGGCGGCAGCGGCACTGGGAAGAGTCCACACGAGGTCTCGAGCACGCGATTGACCTCGATCCGCGCAACTTTCTCACGCTGCAGCAGATTACAATCAGTTACGGAGTTCTCCGGCGGTACGGTGAAGAAAAATCGGTGTTGGATCGTGCGCTGACAATCGAGCCAAGCGATGTTGACACAAAACTGGCGTTTGCGTCCGTGGAATTTGATTCGAAGGCCGACACCCGAGCGCTGCATCGAACGATCGATTCCATTCGAGCCACAAGCCCCGAGGCCCTGCCGAACATTGCGAATGGTTGGCTGAGTTGTGCGTTGGCCGAGCGCGATATCGCTGCAGCAAGAAATGCATTGAACACGCTCGGCGAAATTCCGCTGACCGGACTAGGCCGTTCACCTGAACCGCTCGTTGATGGACGGAATTATCGCACATATGACGAAAGACGAGGACACAGCGCGTGGCGCATTCATGGCTGCGCGCTCAGTGCAGAAGAAAATCGTCCAGGCTCAGCTAGAC
Source organism: Verrucomicrobiota bacterium (assembly GCA_003218345.1). Taxonomy (GTDB): domain Bacteria; phylum Verrucomicrobiota; class Verrucomicrobiia; order Chthoniobacterales; family UBA10450; genus Udaeobacter. The sequence continues at coordinate 3,244 of QHNF01000187.1, forward strand.
TCCGGTCCGGCGCTATCCGTGCTCGGTTTAATCGACGCCGGCCTTGGACGCAAAGCTTCGCGCAGCGCTTCCTCTACCTTTTCCAACGGAAGAATGGCCAAATACGCAATCATGCGGTTCGCAGGCGAGGTCTAGGCTCGATCGCGAGCCGATCCTCGCCATCGCCGTCCGTCCGCAGGGCACCGTCAGCTACGGTCAATTGAAACTTTTGCCATCCGCTTCGCGGGAGAAGAGGCCATGTCACTCGAGGTACCGGTAGTCAAAGCCAATGAAGGCGCTGTCGCGATGTCACTGACGAGGAAGGCAGCATTCGTTGGATTTTTCCGGAAGCGCTGCAAGGGGTTCGCCCTGCGACCCGTGGCCTCGGCGAGAACTATCACTTTTCTGATCCCCTGTCAGAACGCGCCAGCCCTTCCAGCGGCCACTGCCGGCCCCACACGTGGGCTAGGCACCCAACTGGCCCGACGGGTAGTCCGGGTGATCACCTGGATTACCGGGCGAGTGACTCGAACGCATGATTCTGCGCGATCTGTGCGAACCACGATTCCCGGTCACTGAAAGGGTTCGACAGAGTTGCATGCCCTTTTTAGTCTTGCGACTGTGAGCGATTACGACAGCGATTGTTGGACCCTTGAGGTTGAGCCGGGGGCGTCTCTCGAAGAGATAAGACAGGCATACCGTGATCAGACGAAAGTATGGCATCCCGATCGATTCCCGAATGACATCAGGCTTCAGAAGAAAGCGGAGGAGAAGCTCAAGCAGATCAACCTAGCGTATCAGCGACTTTGCGGGCGCGGAACGTATGAGCCGCTGATACTGAGTCGCTTCACAAATCCGCCTCCACAGTCTCCGCCCCGTTGGGTTGCTGTCTTTGTGAGCAGTCCTGCGCGCAGCTTACACAAAGGCATTGTCGCTCTCCGTCGGAAGCTTATGAAAACCGTGATGGCAAAAACAGTCAACGTAAGCAGCAAGGTCTGTCAATGGTGCCGTCGTCAGAGAACATCGCTAGCCATCGCTATGACCGCGTTTCTTCTCGGATTTGCTTTAGGCGTTTGGCGGTTACCGCGTGAATCCGAAACTTGGGCTAAAATTAACAATCTGCGCCAGAAGATAATCGAAAAGGCACGTGGAACGGCGCAAGTGGCCGTACCAAAGCCATCGCCGACTGCACCAACAGTGCTCTCTCAAAGCGGGCTGCTCACTGCATCTTCGGCGGAGACGGCGGTCCGATCAAGCGCGCCTACAGCTCGACCATCAGGAGACGTTTTTCCCTGGAAAACGAACGTCGTCACAACAGTTTTTTGGGTGGGTGAAAAACAGGCTACGGGAAAAGGGTCGCCACAGCACCAGAGCGTTTGGGACAAGGATTGGCTGCAGAACTTTGGCGGACTGGACGACCCTGAGCCGTCAGCCCGCCATGATTAC
>QHNF01000193.1 GCA_003218345.1 Verrucomicrobiota bacterium
TTTCATTGTGCGGGACGGGCGTTTTCATTGCTTCGACGGCGCGCGAAAGAACCGAGCCGCGAAGAATGAACGCGATCCCGGTGGAAAATCGCGACGTTGCTCGGCATGTGTGGATTCAGGTTGATTTGGGACCGAAAGAATTCTAGGGCAAGCGCTTCGCTTGCCGGGCGGTAAATTCGGCAAACGCTCCGCTTGCCCTACAGCGGAATTGTCACGCGCAACAAACTCGTCTCAGAGCGAAGCGGCTTCAGTTGCCGATCGCGCAGTTCGGCCGGGACAAGAAAAAATTCGCCGGCCGCAAGATCGACGTCGGCACATTGTAACGAGCCAGTGAGACAGCAGACGATCGCAAAATGCCCGTGTGCCGCGATTTGACGCGGACGATCCAGAATCCATTTCTGGACTTTGAACAACTTGTAATTAGCGAGAACCTCGCCGCTTAGCTCGACTAGCCCTGGCGCGACATCGTTGAAGTCGATACATTGGAGCGCCTGCTCGATGTGCAATGGTCGCGCCTTGCCATTCTTGCTGACGCGGTTCCAATCAAAAACGCGATAGGTAGTGTCGCTGTTTTGCTGGATTTCAACGAGAAGATTGCCTGCACCAACTGCGTGAAGGCGACCAGCGGGAAGGAACATCGCGTCGCCCGTTCGGACTGGAATTATGTGAACATGCTCCGCAACCGTCGCTGAGCGCAATGCATCTTCGAATTGGGCCCGCGTCATTGTCTCTCGCAAGCCAACAAAGAGTTTAGCGCCCGGCTGGGCCGCAGCGACATACCAGAGTTCGGTTTTTGGTTCTCCGCCTAGTTTTGCGGCGACTTTTCCCGACGGGTGAACTTGCAGCGAAAGTTTCTCCTTCGCGTCGAGCAGCTTCGCCATCAAAGGGAAACGCTCACTGTCCGGGAGATTGCCGAAAACCTCTTTGCGTTGTGTTGTCCAAATCTCGTGCAGCGGCTTGCCTTTGAGCGGCCCATTGGCGACAATGCTCTGCGCTTCCGGGCGATCGACAATCTCCCACGATTCGCCGACACGAACATCGGGCGGTAATTTTTTTCCGAACTCCGATTCGAGATGACGACCGCCCCAGATTCGCTCCATAAAGATCGGATCGAAGGTGAGGGGACCTGTGAGATTGATCTTGGACATGATGCGATTTGAGCAACTGTAGCGCAGCCGCTCGCCACGCCATAGCGCATTGCGGCGGCGAGTGCCGTCTGCGTCGATTTAGTTCGCAGAGGGTACGCCTGCCCACCACAGAATGAAACGCTTTCTCAAATATTGGCTGCCGTTATTGATTTGGCTCGGTGTGATTTTTCTAGGCTCGACCGACCTGATGTCAGCCGAACACACGTCGCGATTCATTGTTCCGTTTTTGCGCTACCTGAAACCGGATATTTCGCCCGAGACGCTTGTGTCGGTTCAGTTCGTAGTTCGCAAATTCGCGCATTTGGGCGAGTACGCCGTTCTCGCGCTGCTTTTGTTTCGCGCCGTGGTTTGCGTCCCAAATCTCATCTGGTCTGTTTGGCTCTTGTGTGTGAGCATCTGGATTGCCTGCGTCGTTTTGGCTGCGACGGACGAATTTCACCAATCGTTTGTCAAGTCACGCACCGCCTCGGTTCGGGACGTCATGATCGATAGCGCGGGAGCGATTGTCGGACTGTTGAGTGGCGCAGTTTTTGCGGCACGTCGTTCAAGAAACCTCGAAAGAACTCCCGCGAAATCGTAGCTACGCGATCATAACTTCGAGGATCGCTTCCCCCGCTCCTTGCCTTTATTTGAAAGTTAATAAAATAATCAGCCGTGAGTGGCGATGGCAACTGAAGGATTCGGTCAATAATCGGCGTTGCGCTCGCAGATGCGAATGTGCGCTCGACGATAAAACGATGACGAGCAATTCTTTCTCATTATCCGCTCGAGAGGCGCTTAAGTTTCTGGCACTGGCAAACCTTCCCTCTCTGCTGTTTTCCATTGTGGTTTGGCTTGCGCTTTCTCTTGGATCGCCGTGTCTGAAAGGCGGAGTTCAGCAACGGGTTGGAGGCGACACCGACGCTCAACAGACTAGAGGTGGACCCAGCATCACAGCCAGGCCGGAGCGCGTGACAGTTACCAGTGGGCAGCCCGGCAGCACCCAGGTTAGTTGGGATACGGGAAACGGATCGACGGGCTTTGTTCTTGTAACTGCAAATGGCCGAAGGCCGGCTCTCTTTGCTACAGGTAGCAAAGAGAGCCGAGTTGCCCCGTGGATTCAGGCGGGCAGCTATCTTTTCGAGCTCTATGGAGACGCTGAGCGACAGACGTTACTCGCGACGGTTACTGTTTCCGGAGTTACGGAACCCACAGTGCCTACACGCATTGCGTTGTGGCAACGCAGCGTCCGCTGGTTGTTACTTGTGGCGCTCATCGCCATTTTATATATCGCGGTTTACTTTAGCTCTACAGGACCGCTACGCACGAAATTCCCAGTCGAGCCAACTACGTCGCCTCATCCACTTCACGTCGCACGGAATCTTCTACTAGGAGTAGCCGCGTTCATTTGTCTGGATGGCGCGATCTTCCACACGGAATTGTACGTCTCGGTCCTGGCTCCAGATTCGTACGCAGGGCGAATGGCGGTGATCACTCGAGCCGAAAAGCAGCGCGTTTCATCTGGTCTGAAAGAGGTGCTGGTTTTGGGAGATTCACGAATGGCGGAAGGATTCTCTACTGCAGTGGCTGATCAGCTGGGTTCTGTTGCCGGACTCAAGTTTGTGAATCTCGCCGAACCAGCGTCCTCTGCAAACACATGGCACTACATGTTGCGGGAAGTCGATCCTACAGCGCAGCGCTACTGGGCGATTGTTATTCCTTATGGCATTGGCTACGAACCGAACAGCGCTGAATCTTTAAGGATTTCGATGGCGGCTCCACTATTGCGTTATGGAGACTGCGTCGATTTTGCGTGTGTTTTTCAGCGATGTTCGGGGCGGTTCAGAGCATTTACAGCATGCATACTGCGAGGGTCGGCATTCAGAGCGATGTTGTCGATCTTCTTGAACATCCCATTTCGCGCGTAAGAAGCATTCAACAAGAGCCGAAAAGAATTCATTCTCGCGCTGTCTATAAGGGTCGGGACTATGATATCGTGGGCACGACCTATGATCCTAGGACGGGTCAGATAACTTTCCCGCCGCAATTGACTACAGCTCAGAGGCAAACCCTCAGGGAGAGCTTGGTACGGCCGCCTCAATCAGAAACGCAACAGTTCCTGAAACTGCAGCGTGACTGGATCCCGCGAATCTTGAGTCGTTATTCGAATAGTCCCACCACAATTGTGCTTACGCCTGTTCCCCGCGGTCCATTTGGCGGACCTCCTGGATTTTCTATGGCATACCAGGCTATCTTTCCTAGCGTTGTGACTGACAGAGCCGTTTTTTCGCTTCCAGACCGAACATTCAATTTTCTTGAGAAGCCCGAATTTTATTTTGATGGATACCACCTTAATGCCAAAGGTCGGCAAAGATTTACAGAGACACTAGTGACTGAGCTGGTTGGGCACCTGGCGTCCGACGAATTCCACGCACACCCTAGCTCCGAATCAAAATTAGTCGCAGACCGACTGCCTTGAGGCCTTGCACTTCAAACATTAGAAATAGCAGCAAAGATCGTACAGTTATGAAGTCTTGGATGAAGCGACCTGGCTTGAACCAGGCTCTTCCTGATGTTATTTAACAGCTTTCAGTACTGGATCTTTTTCTTGATCGTAGCAGTGCTGTTTTACAGCGTCCCGTTTCGGTTAGGCAAATTGCTCCTCCTATGTGCAAGCTATGTCTTTTACATGTGGTGGGATCCACGATTCATAGTGCTGATCCTTACCTCCACGGTAGTTAACTACTACTTGGGAATTTTGCTGGAAGCCGCCAGCGGCCGCCCCAAGAAGTTTCTGCTTGTGGTTAGTCTCGTAGTTAACCTTGGAATTCTCGGTTTCTTTAAATACTACGACTTCTTCGCTAGCTCGTTAGCTGCATTGCTTCGTGTGCCTGCGTCGTCGGTTGTTTTACAGGTTATTCTCCCTGTGGGAGTCATTTTACACATTCGCCAGCCTTTCGTACACAATCGATGTCTACTGGGGAAAAATGAAGGCTGTTAGAAATCCCATCGATTACGCGCTGTTCATAGCATTTTTTCCTCATCTTATTGCGGGTCCGATCATTCGTGCCCGGCAATTCATCTCTCAGATTCAATACTGGCGTCGTCCGGCGGCAATCGTAGTTCAGAGCGGAATCATTCTTATCCTGTCTGGTCTTTTGAAGAAGATAGTGTTCGCCGATCGATTCGCTGTCGTTTCCGACAGGTATTTTAGTGATCCAACCGCACACCCAGGCTGGCTAGCCGCATGGTCGGGCTGCCTTGCCTTCTTCATGCAGGTCTTCTTTGATTTCTCTGGTTACACCGACATTGCTCGCGGCTGCGCGAAGCTGCTCGGCTTTGAGTTTCCGCTCAATTTCGCGCGGCCATTCTTATCTAGAAATCCGCCTGATCTCTGGCAGAGGTGGCACATGACCCTTTCCTCATGGGTGCGAGACTATGTGTTTATGCCCTTTAGCCGGGGAAGAAAAGGGCGATTCGTATTATACCGCAACATGCTGGTGGTAATGGTGCTCGTGGGACTCTGGCATGGAGCTAACTGGACGTTTGTCCTCTGGGGTGCATACCACGGTATGTTATTAGTCGGGTATCGCCTTTTCGATCGGGCAACAGTCGGCACACCGATCGACAGAATTATGAAAGAGCGCTATTTCGTGCCATTTAGCGTTGGCCTAATGTTTGCAGCCTTTGTCTTAAGCGCAGCTTTCTTCCGTCCGAAAACTCTCCAGACGAGCGGCTATGTGTTAGGTGCGCTATTTGGGTTCCAGCATATAACTGGCGAATTCCTCCTCACGACTGGGACGATCGTACTCCTTTTCATTTCTCTGTTTTTGGCGGTCGCGCAGGAGCGTAGTCAGTTTATTGATCGCCTGGCCCTGCAACCGGCGCGCGTTCAAATCCCGGCATACGTTTGCGCATTTCTCGCTCTCGAACTGTTTCCAGCAATCGGCCCGGTGCGGTTTGTTTACTTCCAGTTTTGAGCAGGGAAAACGAAAATGGGCCTGACTGGGCTCGAACCAGTGACCCTTCCATATAGTGGCAAGTCATAACACGATTATAGTAAGATTATTACAACTATTTTTAATGTCGGACATTTTTTGGTTGATACTGTCTTGTGATACTCCATGCTGTCTGACATGCCTTCTAACGCTCAATGGACGAAATCGAAAACCGCGTGTCTTTACCGCTACAATCCAACTTCCCAGTACTTTGCGCGTGTCCGGTTTGGCGGCAAGCTGCACCGGAAAAAACTCGGCACGGACGATTATCAGTTGGCCCGGCGCAAGCTGGCAGACTTTCGCCGCGATCTTGGCCGCACCGATGCAAGCCTTGGCAATACTTCTCTGGCTGAGGTGCTCAGCAAATATGAGCGGACGATTGGCGGATTGTCGGCCTCGTCGCAAAAAGACAAGCGTGCGCT
>QHNF01000194.1:0-393 GCA_003218345.1 Verrucomicrobiota bacterium
CGCGGGTTTCGGGCGGCGATGTTGTCTCGGCGCCGCCTCTTGGTGACGGTGTGACAGCTGTCCTACCTCGCTGACCTCTCTCCGTGGTCGGTGGACTCGCGCTTGCAGCGCCACTCCTACTTGGAGACTCCGTAGCTGGACTTCTCGCTGCAGTTTCTCGTGGACTTGCCCCAGCAGTTTCTCGTGGACTTGCCCCTACCGTAGCTCGTGGACTTGCCCTAGCTCTGCCGCTGGGTGAAACCGCTCCAGTTGCGGCTGGCGAAGCCATGCCTCCCGGACTGGCCGTTGCGCCCGCCGTTCCGGCTGTCCCTGTTGTGGTAGTGGCTCCGGTAGACACTGCAGCACCGGTTCCTGCTCCCGCGCTCACGCCGTAGTAGCTATAGACGTTATTAA
>QHNF01000194.1:409-4383 GCA_003218345.1 Verrucomicrobiota bacterium
TCCGTGCATAGTCGAACACCGGTGCGTTATAGATTCGTTCCCGATCTACAGTCACAGTAAGCGCGCTTACATCGGAGGTTGGAGAATACACCGTCCAGGGAACTGCAACGACTTTGCTACCGCCACTGACGCGCGTTCCCCCGCCGCCGGTGGAGAGAACTGTGTAAGCCATGCAACCTGTGTTGCGGTCGAGCACGACGTCTTTGATTACACCGATTTCTTCACCCTGTGATGATTTGACTTTGGTGCCAACAAGTTTGCTGCTCTGGATGTAAGTGGCGCCGCTAGTGCTTTGGGTCTGACCCGATACGGGAGCAATGGCCAAACCCAGAACGGCAATCGTTGCTCCGGACAAGAATAATGTTTTCATAAGCGATAAGAAGTTTCGACTCCGTCACATCAGAGCCGCTAATAAAGAATCGTTATCGGTCACGCCTTCAGATGTGAAAACAAGTGGCGGAATTACTAAAATACGTTCCTTGTAAGCCCTTATGTCGATCTCGCGCTACCTGGTGATCTGCGTTTTGATTTTTCTGGGCGCCGATGCATATGCTGATGGCGTGCCTAGCAATTGCGCGCAGCTCATCGTTGGTATCGCGCCGACTTGGAATTCCATGCGCGGAGAGTTGCGACTGTTTGAGCGATCGCGTGGTGGGGAGTGGGCGCCCGTGGCTGGACCTTTTCCGGTCCTGTTTGGCAAAAATGGAGTCGCTTGGGGCACAGGGCTCGCCGGGCAAAACGAGCCGGGTCTTCGAAAGAAAGAGCGAGACGGCCGTGCGCCTGCGGGAGTTTTCGAGATCGGTGAAATTTTCGGATACGAACCGCACCTGCCTGCTGGCGGCGACTACCCGTACCATCAAGTGACTGAGGCAGACGTTTGGAGCGATGATCCGCGATCGCCTAACTACAATCGGCATGTCGTGATTGATCCGAAAAATCCGCCGGACAACTACACGCACGAAAAAATGCGCTCAGGCGATTTTGCCTATCAGTGGCTGATCGAGATTCGCCACAATTCCGATCCACCAGTGCCCGGTGCGGGGAGCGCGATTTTTTTCCATACTCGGCGTGGCGTGAATCGGGCAACGACAGGCTGCACGACGATGGCGAGGGAAAACCTTTTGAAGGTGATCACATGGGTACGAGCGAAACGGCATCCTTGTTACGCGCTATTGGCTGCTGCCGAATACGACAGAAAATGGAGTTCCTGGGACCTGCCTTCTCCAGATAAGTTCGGCCGCAGCGGCCACGCTCGCGAACAACTCTAATGCTGTAGTGTCCGCTGTCCTCAGCGGATAATCGGGGACCCAACGCTTCCAAGTGCGCTGAGGACAGCGCACCCTACAGCCATCTCCGCCGTGTTGCCATCTGTGGTTGCGAAGCAACGGATGATCCCTCACCCGCTGACATTGATTCTGCGACTCGTTCAGTTAGTTTTCGCTTCATGCGAAAACGTCCCAATCCTGACTCGGAAGCGAATATCCGCCGCATCGACACAAAAGCGCGCGCGAAGAAACAGACACATGGTTTTCAGGTCCACTTTCTTCGCGGAAATGAAATCGTAACCAAGATGTTTAGCGACAGCGTCTATGGTGGCAAGCAGGCAGCGCGACGCGCCGCACGGAAATTCAAGAACGCGGCTGTGCGCCGTTTGCCTCGGCGGAAGTTTGTCGGATTTAAATAAGCGTGCCGCGGCTGGCCCGCTTTTTTCGACAATACACCTTCCAGCATTCGATGAATCCAGGCGCAAAGTCGTCTGGTCGGGCCGCGACCCAACCGTCGATAATAGTCTGAGGAAAGAATGCGCCCGACTCAATTTCGCTTCGATTGGGTGCAAGGCTCCCAGAAACTTCGGCTCGATAAACCCAGACAAACTCCTGGTCGGTACGTTCTGAAGCAGGAAGTTTTGAAATTTTCTCAAGCGGAACCGTCACGCCTAATTCCTCTTTCAGCTCGCGCCGGGCCGTTTCATCATAGCTTTCTCCGGCATTGACGTGACCAGCAGCGCTCGAGTCCCATCTTAGAGGATGCCGATCTTTCCAACGCGCGCGTTGCTGCAAATAAACTTCGCCAGCCTGGTTGAATATCAGGATATGAACGGCACGATGGAGCAAGTTATTCCCATGCACATCGGAGCGGCTCGCATAGCGCAGGATTCGATCCTTATTATCGACGACTGGGAAGCGCTCATTGTTCGTTAGATCTGGACTTGGGCGCGGAGATGGCGAGATGAAATTCGCCAGGGCAATCCATTGAAGCAGCGATAGCTCTTCCGCTCGAGCTTTGGGATTGAAGCCCACGCTGCAAGCGGCGGCATCCCAATCAGCGACCTGCTTTTGAAGTAATTTTTTCAACTGTTTTCTCCGCTGAGAAAAGCCAAGGCGAATCAATATTAGCAGCAACTCATCGTCGCGCTCAGGTAATTCAAGCGGATCACGCGGCAAGATTCGCACAAGCGCGGAATCGACTTCGGGTCTCGGAAAAAAAACAGTCGCCGGAATCGTGCGCAGATATTTCACGCGATGGTACAACTGCACACGCAACGTCAAAGCTCCGTAATCAGGGGTGGATGGAGAGGCTGAAAGACGGCGCGCCATCTCCTTTTGTAACGTAAACAACCACAATGAAATAGGGCTGGGATATTCCAGGAACTTCAAAAGCAATGCACTCGAGATGTTGTAAGGAAGATTACCAAGCAGTTTCACTCGATGCTGCGAAAAAAGAGCACGCGCATCAAACTTCAGCGCGTCTGTGTTTATTACCTCCAGCCGTGCATGGTCGAGGCGTTCGCGCAAAAAATTAGCAAGGCGCGCGTCTTTCTCGATCGCGAGAACCCGCGCGCCTTTCTCGAGTGCCAGCTTGGTTAGCGCGCCTAGTCCGGGTCCGATCTCTACGACGTAATCCTCCGCAGTTAACTCCGCTTGATTGATAATCCAGTGTGCAAGATTTTGGTCATGCAGAAAGTTTTGTCCGAGAGTCTTGACCGGTGACACGCGTATCTCTCGAAGCGTCGCCCTGAGCTCTGAGAGCTTCATACAAGGATTGTCAAACCTCTCTGGAGAGCGCAGAAATTGGCGTGTTTGTTCACAAAATCTTGTGAACAAAATCCCCGAGACAGTTCGTCTTATTCACAAGTTATTCACGGCGAATATCGCCGGCGCCTTTTCCGGTTCTCCCGATAGGTCCGGCGCGCATCCTTCAAGGAGACGCCATCGATAAAAAACGCCGTCGCTGCACGACCAATCGCGTATGTTCCCGAGCCTGCCACCAGCCCGCAGACGACGTTTCCCCAACCCGGAAAGAATTTCAGCATCGCGCGGGTGCCTTCGCGCAGAAGCATCGCTGCGCCGACATTCGCACCAAGAGCGCCGGCGAATTCTGCAGCAGCGCGCAAGCTGCGTTCGCGCCCGCTTACATACATGATTCCGGAAATCATCATCAGTTGCAAGCTGGTCAGAATCGGCAAATCGGCCAGCGGGATCGGCTGTGCGCCAATTGCAGCAGAAACGGCAGTCGTAGATTTTACCAAAAGCTGCGCCACTTCGTGCTGCGCCTCGCGATTTCTCGATATCCTGATTATTTCCATCCGCGCCTCATTCGGCAGCTCGCGTGCCAGGATCGACATGAAGCGTTGCGCTTCCGGAGGGAGCAGCTGAGGTGTCTGGTGAGGACCCGCAGGAACGAGCCTCAATGTCTCCAAAAAAGCCGCGCGCCTCGCGAGATTTGATGGCAGTGCGTATTCGAAGCGCGATACGGTCAGGTCGCCGTGATCGCGCACAACGGCCTTTTCCAACGGCGGAATAATGATCTCAATTATCTTGCTGCCCGTTTCCGATGTCCTATTCCCGGTAAGATACCTCTCCAAATCAGCCAGCTCCTCACGTTCTTGTGCGATTCGACCGGCGGCGAGGAAAAAAATGATATCGGCAGGGCAATATTTGAGTTCGTCCTGGATCCGGATGGCAGCCGAATCA
>QHNF01000195.1 GCA_003218345.1 Verrucomicrobiota bacterium
TCTTGTCGGCTTCGCCCCGGTACATGGCAACGCCGCGTGGCATGCGATGGTTGCCGGCTGGGCGCCCGTACTCGCTGCGCTGGCCGCGCTGTCGATCTTGCTGGGCAATCTCGTTGCGCTGGTGCAGAGCAATGTGCGGCGGCTGCTCGCTTACTCCGCTGTCGCCCACGCCGGCTACACGCTGCTCGGACTCGTCGCCGGAGACCGGCAGGGATTTTCGGCGACGCTGTTCTACACGGTCGTTTACGCTATCACGCTCGTGGGCGCATTCGGCCTGATCGCTATCGTACGCCGCCAGACCGGCGGGGACGATTTGCAAAATTTTTCCGGGCTAAGCGCGCGCTCCCCGCTTCTCGCCGCTTGCATGGCGATCTTTATGCTTTCTCTGGCTGGCATACCGCCGTTGGCGGGATTTTTCGGAAAATTTTACCTGTTCAGCGCTGCACTGCGCGCTGGTGGGAATAACGGCTTGCTCTGGCTGGTTGCGTTGGCGCTTTTTGGTAGCTTCATCTCGCTCTACTATTATCTGATTGTGCTAAAAGTGATTTTTGTCGACCAACCATCGACTGAAGCATCGCTTAAACCTGAACCCTTCATGTCTGATTTGCTGCAGCAAATCACGATTGTTGTGCTCGCCGCCGCAGTTCTTTTCTTCGGAATAATGCCGGCCACATTGGCGTCTCGGATACTCACCGCTCTATCGTAGCAACTTTTGGCAAAAAAGTACGGTCAACGCTTGACTGCCGCGTTATAAGTTTCTTGCATCGAAGCCAAACAGTACAGATTGCAAAGTTGATGAAGTGAAGACGCGCAACATCAGCGAGTTCATTGATCGCCATTACCGGCACTTCAACGCGGCAGTGCTTAAAGACGCCGCGGACGCCTACATCGCGCATCTCAACGGAGGCGGAAAAATGATGATCACTCTCGCTGGCGCGATGAGCACTGCCGAGCTGGGCGTGTCTCTGGCGGAAATCATTCGGCAGGAAAAAGTCCACGCCATTGCTTGCACCGGCGCGAACCTGGAGGAGGACCTTTTCAATCTCGTCGCGCGCAGCAAGTATGAGCGCATCCCGAATTATCGGGAGTTGACGCCGCAACAGGAGAAGGAGCTGCTTGCCCGGCATTTGAACCGGGTGACCGATACGTGCATTCCGGAAGAGGAGGCTATTCGGCGAATCGAAAAGTTTGTCATTGAGGAATGGGTCGCCGCTGCAAATAACAAAGGGCGTTTCTTCCCGCACGAATTTCTTTTTAAAATCTTGAGAGAATGCCGGCTCAAGAAATTCTACGAGATCGACCCAGCAGACAGTTGGATGATGGCCGCTGCTCAGAAGAATCTTCCCATGTTCGTCCCCGGGTGGGAAGATTCGACGCTCGGAAACATTTACGCCGCCCGCTGCATCACAGGAACGATTCCTGATGTGCATACTGTGCGCTCTGGGATCGAATACATGATCGAACTGGCAGATTGGTATCGGCAAGTATCACAGGGTTCGTCCATTGGCTTTTTCCAAATCGGCGGCGGCATAGCGGGCGATTTTCCCATTTGCGTCGTGCCGATGCTGAATCAAGACGTGGTCCGCAACCCCGTTCCGGAGTGGGGTTATTTCTGCCAGATCAGTGATTCCACAACCAGCTTTGGATCGTACTCCGGGGCGGTGCCCAACGAGAAGATCACATGGGGAAAACTTGGCGTCGACACGCCGAAATACGTCATCGAATCGGACGCCACGATTGTGACGCCCCTCATTTTCGCCAAGATTCTAGGCTGGTAGCGGAAGGAAGCCCCTAGGCGTTGAACGTTGAGCGGCTTGGCGCTAAACGCTCGACGTTTTCTTCACCTGTTTGGCTTCCGGGTTATCTTGCGTTGCCTCGAAGGAATCCCCGCATGAACCTGTGGCGGAAATTTTTGTACTCCCGCCAAATGCCAGTTACTGCTGTCCTATTGCTTACTGCCAGTGGCCTCCAATCCATACCCAGCCGCCGGGACGGCGCACCCAATGGCCCTGCACCCAGACAACCCCTGCTCTTGGGCGGACTACCCAACTGCCAGGGACCCACACATAGTCAGCTCCAGTCCAACGCCAATAGCCACTGGTCCAGATGTATCCTGGCCCCGGCGCCACCGTCTGCGTCTCAACCCGAACTGGCGGTGGAGTTCTAGCCACCACTACCTCCCGGGCTGGACCTGTCGTCGTGACTTCCTGTGTGGTTGTCGTCGTTGTCACTGTAGTCGGTTCCTCGGCGCAGCCCACTAACACAAGCGGGGCCAAAGCCAACACATAGATGCCTGCTCTCATATATGCCTCCTGTTATCCGATTCGTTTTGCACTAGCTACTCGGCTTTATTGGAAACTAAACGTGGTTAGGGAGATGATGCGTCTTCATTAACACCTTGTCTTCAGTTGGGCCTCTGCCTCCAATCAGTGCTTCGGTTTCTCTTGTTGTATGCACTGGATGGAAAAAGACCCATTTTGATCCGATGATGTGCGATGCTTTACGTCGTCGCTACACCGATCGGTAATCTGGGCGATACCACCTTTCGCGCGCTTGAGGTTCTGAAATCAGCGGATCTTATCGCAGCGGAAGACACCCGGCATTCTGGAATGTTGCTGAAACATTTCGGAATCAAAAAGCCCTTTATCAGTTGTCATGAGCACAATGAAGCGATGCGCACCGCGCAGCTCATTGAACGGCTCGCGGAAGGCGAAAACATCGCGCTGATCACGGATGCCGGGACACCGGGATTGTCGGACCCCGGCTCGCGCCTCATTCGCGAATGCATTAAACGCGAACTCCCGTTTACGGTCATTCCTGGGCCATCATCAATCCTGACCGCTCTCGTTGGCTCTGGATTTTCGACTGAGAAATTTTGTTTTCGCGGATTTCTTCCAGTCAAAAGTGGGCAACGGGAGCGCGAGTTGCGAGTGGCGGCCGAACGCGGTGAAACCGCAATCTTCTTCGATTCGCCTTATCGACTAACGAAAACGCTCGCCGCTTGCGTCGATGTCATTCCGGATCGCCAACTGTGCGTCGCGCGAGAGCTGACAAAAAAGTTCGAGGAATTCCGCCGCGGTGTCGCCCATGAGCTTCTCGCGCATTACCAGGTCCATCCGCCGAAAGGCGAAATCGTGCTCCTGATCTCTGGGGTTGTAGCGCTCTCTGCCGGGTGGCAGCGTGGCGAAGTTCGCTCAATGCACGGCAGTTAACGAGTGGCAAGAGTTTCCGCGAATAAACCGTGCGCGACCGGCGTCAAATTCTGCCAGCCAAATCAGCGTACACTAGCTGGAAACAATGCGATCCGAGAACGTCTTTGCAGAAAGCCCCACAAGTTCTTGCAATCTCTACGTGCTTCGTGGTCCCTTGCCGATTCCTGCCGCCGTGGTGCGTGCGGCTCCGAAAGGCTTCGCGAGCAGACGGGCCGCGTCCTACCATTATGATGTGATGACGCGCCCATGGTGGCTGCTGAAGCCTTTGCTCGCGGGATTAGCTGTGACCCTGCTGCAACTTGCGATGGCGGTGGGCCTGCTTGCCCCGGAAGAGCCTCTTTCGGATCGTTATTCCGCGCTTCTCCAGCACGATAGCTCTTGGTTCATGAACATCGTCGATCGTGGGTACCAGACCATTGTCCCGCCTATCGATCACAAGGTGATGGAAGTATCAAATGTCGCATTTTTTCCCGCTTATCCTGCAATTGCTGCAGTGCTTCACTA
>QHNF01000054.1 GCA_003218345.1 Verrucomicrobiota bacterium
CGCAGCCGCGGGCAGGCTGCATAAAGGCTCGTTCGATCTCGCCAAGTTGGAGCCCGCAATTCGCGGCACCCCAGTGGTCGAATCTCACCACGCGCGGGTTTTTTGCGCCGGCATCCCGAGCCGAATTCGGGAATAACCAAAAACATTTATGAAACAAACAGATCAAATCAGTGGCACCCAGCACGCTCGTCGGAGTTTTCCGTTAACGGATTACAACTTTCAAGCGACCGTTGATGGCAAGGCAAGTTCCGGTGCCGTTCGTCCGGCAACGAAGTCGCCCGCCTTCCACAAATTAAGCAGTGAATTCTTCGGCGCAGAAAGAAGCCGGGAATATATCGTCGAGCTTCTGTTCTTCATTCTGATCACCGGAATCTCAGCGTGGCCAATTATGTCGGCCGTCGTTGCGATCATTCGCCTGATCAGGAATTACTAACGGATTCGGCGAGGAGCCCATCAGAACGCTTCGGCGCGGCAGGATGGAACTGGAAGATAGGCTTCCCAGCCTGTCCCGGCCGGCAGGCTTCCAGCTTGCCGAGTACTGAGGCAGGCAAGATGGCCGCCTGCCGAGTCAGGCTAGAAGCCTAACTTCCGATCGGATCTAGCGGAAGATTACAGCTTCGCGTAAACGCCGAGCAGAGGACGGGGCGATGGCGTTCTCGAACGGAAATCGCTGACGAAACCCTCCCTAGTGCGGATCTCGACATGACCGGCGGCGCGGTTGGCGCCGTACACGAGCACCGAACCGACTGGCGCGGAGAATGGATCGCTCACCGATAATCTTTTGAAGCCGTAATTGCTGACAAGGTCCTGGGCGGCGTCTTTCGCGAGTGCGCTCTTCGGGCGCGAATCGATCACGCCTGAAGCGAGCAATGCCTCTTTGACATAATGCCAGCACCTCGAGCGCGAATGCGCATGCGCGCGTTCCTGCGCGATCGTCGCCGCTTGCATCAGCTTCTGATCGATGTGTCGATCAACCTTGCCAAACGGGTAAACGATTTGCTTCGGATAATACTGCGTGATGACGGGGGCTGATTCCTTTTTGCCCTCCGAGGTTTTGAAGCTGAAATGGAAAGGAGACCGCCTCGGCGTGCTTGTGCTTTGTTGCTCCATCGGTCGCACCGGCTCTAAGGCAAATGTTCGTGCCGAATCTTGGGGGATTGCCTGCGCCGCCTTTTGCGTGATCGCTTTGATCGGCTTTTTCGTCATCGCTTGCACCGGTTCTTTGGCGATGGCTTGCACTGGCTCCTTAGCAAGCGCCTGCATCGGCTCCTTTGTGATCGCTCTCATCGATTTTTTCGTCGTCGGTCGTACCGGCTCTTTCGCGATCGCTCGCACCGGCTCTTTCGCGATCGCTTGTGCGGGTTCTTTCGTGATCGCTTGTGCAATGTCCTTCTTAGTCTCCTGCTCGGGACTCGTAAGATTCAATGTTGAAGGGGCCAGCGCCTGCGCGTACGCGGCTACGCTGGAAATGACGAAAAGCGACGTAGTTGCCAACGTTAAGGAGATTGGTCCCCGCACGGAGGCGAGGTATGCCGGGAATCGCGGCGTTAGGCAAGCACTTTTTTTTCTTATTTTTGAAAGAGCCGGCGCACAGAGGCCGGGACCGTCATTAATGCCGCTAAGGATCAGCAGGGCCAATTGCGAGTTCGTAATCCCACTGCGAGAAATTCCTTGTCTGCCAGAAAGCATCCGCGTCCAATGGCCGCGCGATCCTTATGAATCCAGACGTTCATCCCTCTGCGGGCTTGCATCTTGTATTAGCCTTCTTTCTCGCTCCCGCGGCGATTTTCTCGGCGACGCTGGTGCAGAAGACTCCGCCCGCCCCGCCTGCCGATGCAGGTTCGCCGGTGTTGATTTGGGACGTCGATCTAAAACTGGCGACAAGTTTGCCGCGGAACTTCCGCACGACAGACGATCCGATTAAAGCGAACAAGGGCCAAATCCCTTCAAACACCGGCTTGACCGATCTTCATGCTTCTGGCAGCGGCGAGTTTACGGCTGATGGTCTCAAGCTTTTGTTAGCCCGCACGCGCGGCCCAGTGACCGTCTTCGATTTGCGGCAGGAGACGCACATATTTGTCAATGGATTGCCCGTTAGCTGGTACGCTACACGCGACTGGGCGAATGTCGGTCGCGGTCAAGACGCAATCGAAGCAGACGAGAGTGCGCGGGTGGAATCGCTTACACCCGGGAGTAAAATCGTTGTCAGGCCGGGCGCTGCGGTAAAAAAACCGGGTGTTACTCCGAGTACGCCGCACAATGTGACCGTCGAGCACGCGAGCACGGAACGCGAGTTTGTTAAGCCGAATCACGCGGCTTATGTGCGCGTCACCGTAACGGATCATTGCCGGCCTCTTGATAACGAAGTCGATGGATTTATTCTCGCGGTCCGTGCGCTTCCAGAGAATGGTTGGGCGCATTTTCACTGTGAAGCGGGCCTCGGAAGGACGACCACCTTCATGGTGCTTTACGACATGCTGCGAAACGCAGTTCGCGTCCCGATGGAGGACATAGTGCGCCGTCAGCAATTACTTGGGTACAACTACGACGTGCTCCGTCCTGTCCCTGCTACGAACTGGAAAGCGCCATACGTTGAGGATCGCATCGCTTTCGTGCGCGCTTTCTATAACTACGCTTACGCCAATCCGAATGGTCGGCCGCAGCTTTGGAGCGAGTGGCTTCGTTCAGATGCGAACTGACTGCCTATTTTGATTTGGCGACAAAATTCGTCGCTGGCCTGCCAAGCCGTAGTCTTTGGAGCGTCGGGAGGAAGTTTTAAAAGCAGTCCGCCTACGCTGGCTCCGGCGTGGCTGCCTTCGAAAGTTTCCGGAGATCAAAAGTGGCGTCGCGCAAACTCACGGCCGGAACCGGTCTTTAGATATTTCTCGAATGCACGGGCCTTAGCTTCGGAATCGAAAGCTATCGCGGTTTGAATTCGCCATGGGCGATGTTTCGATGTATGCGCGCATGATCCTTGATTGTGTTTAGTCAGGCGCGCTTGGAGCTCCTGGGTCGTGCCTGTGTAATGAATCGTCTCGTCGGCCTCACTAGCGAGAACATAAACATAGAAGAAGCGTTGCATTTGCTGGCCTGCCAAGCCGTAGTCTTTTGGAGCGCAGGGAGTTTTAAAAGCAGCCCGCCTCCGCCTTGCTCCGGCGTGGCAGCCCCGAAAGCTTTCGGGGGTTGTTCAAAACGGTGAGGCGATCACTAGAGGTGCTTTTTTCAGAAACGCTCGGCCCGACGCGGATTTGAGGTAATGCTCGAAATCAGCGGCACGCGTAGTGTTCGAAAATGCGATGTAGGTTTTGATTCGCCAGGGCTTCCACTTCTTTGTGTGCGGAACCTTCCCGCTATTGTGGCGATCCAATCGCTCACGCAGATCGGCCGTGCGACCCGTGTAGAAGTGGCTTGGGTTGCTTTCGCTTTGCAAAATATAGACATAAGTGAAACTGCCCATCTGCCTTTGCTGGCTTGCCGAGCCGTAGCTCGCAACAATTTGATCCGTAGTAAGACCGTCCGCCTCCGCCGAGAGGCTACGGCGCGACAGCCTTCGCTCTTCACCACGTTGCGAGCGAAGGCTGGAGGCGAGGGGAGTTGAACCCCTGTCCTCGCCGCTATCCACGTCGACATCTACATGTTTATCCGGTGGTTAGTTTTAAGGAGCCGAACGTTGCACCGGCACACTGCCGGCTCCCGAGCGTCCACGAAATTCCTTCACCATCCGGCGCGGTCGCTCCGCCGTTTGATTAGCCTGCTGTCCACGTTTGGCGCCGTAGCAGGCTTCCAGCTCCAAACGTCACGGTCAATTAAGCCGCGAGAGCGAGATCTTGGTGATCTGCGTTTATTTTTTTTGGCCCGGTTTTTAACGAGGCCAACGAACCATCCTCGACATGCCGCCCGCGCTTCCAACGATGAGTCGAAGCCAGTGCGCCCCCGATTGTGCTTGAACAGATACCTCGTTTTGAGTTCTTATGCAACAAACCCGAGCGTTCTGCGCTCCCCTTAGCAGTGCTGCGGGTTCAATGAAGAGTGATCCAGCATGGCAATTGAAATAACATCTCGATCTTTGACCGGAGCTCAGCCGGACGAGGCAGCCGTTTACAAAGAGAGCCCGCGGAGGCTCATTCCCGCCCCAGGCGAACGCATCGCCCGATCTCGACGGTGGCGACCAGCCCCCCGATGGACGCGCCGGAATTTCAGCAGTCGTGCCAGTGCACTTTCCGGTGGGGAAGTCATATTTCTTTCGGTGCCAAAAAGCGGGCGCACATGGGTTCGCGCATTTCTATGCGCTTACTTCTGCAAGCGTCACGGCCTCGAGTTCACTCTCCAGCCGGGACGTTACAACCAACCGGGATTTCCCCGGGTTGTATTTTCTCACGATCTGTTCGAGCACCGGACGAAAGGCGATCTCTGGGACAGATTGCGCGGCAAATATCTCGTGCCGAGGAAAGAACTTCGGCGGGCAAAGATCATTCTTCTCGTGCGGGACCCGCGCGATTGTTTCGTTTCTCTCTATCTGCAACTGACCAGGCGCGATCCTAATGCGCCATTAGAGCTTAAGCAAAAGAGCGTCAGCGCCATGCTGCGCGACAAAAGATTCGGCGTGCGCGCCATTATAGTGGCATTGAACGACTGGCTCGATGAATTCTCGGGCCGTGAAAATTTCACCCTTATGCGATATGAATCGTTGCGGGCATCGCCAGCCGAACATTTCCGAGATCTGCTCGCCCTGCTTGGCGAATCAGCGCCAGAGATGCCGATCTTTCACGAGGCGCTCGACTTTTCCCGGTTCGAGAACATGCAAAAATTAGAGGCAGCTGGTGCTTTTGATTCTAAAATCCTGCATCCTGGCGATGTGCGCGACCCGGAGTCGTTCAAGGTGCGTCGCGGAAAAGTAGGAGGTTATCTGGAGTACCTTTCCGGAAAGGATCAACAATATGCTGCGGACGTACTGGCGGCGCTTGATCCTCATTTCGGCTATAAAGCCTGAGAGAATCCCGGGGACACAAATTCAATCGAGCATTGGTCGTAGCGGCCAACCTGTGATTCTGGCCGACCTGCGTCGAAGCAAGGAAGCTGAAGCCGAAAAGATCGGTGTCCCCGAGGATTTCGCCGTAAAGAAAAGTCCGTGATCGCGGGCGGGGGCCGACCACCAGTGCGCGAGGTGGGTGCGGAGGGCTAGGCATATCGCTTCTGGCCATTTCTGGCAGCCCAAAAAAAAGCTTGCATTCTATTTCCTATTGATCTAGTAGGGATATGAAACCATATTGTATTAGTAGACATTAATGAACAATGGAGGACAAAAGCATGAAAAAGATAATGGGATTGATTTGTTTGGTGTTGTTCTGCGTTGGCGCGGCTTGGGTTGAATATGAAATGATGTTGCACTTTGGAAGCGCGGTCATTTTCTTTTTCGCGGCATCTGCTTTAGCCGCGCTATCCGGCGCGCTGGTTTGCGCGCCGGAAGGTTATGAGCGAGCTGATGGATTTCATGTTCGGGCGTCTCACCGGTTGTCTGGTTTTGTTCGCCGCGTCCGACTCTTCCAACGGCAAGTGCGGCGAGAATGGACATGACACTCCTAGCGACGTGCACGCATAAGAGGGAGACATGAAGCTTTCTAAACGTGGCGAATACGCGCTTCGCGCTCTCATCGATCTCGGCATCGCTTCCGAACTCGGCTGGCCGATGCTTCAGGCAAGCGAGCTGGCCACGAAAGAAAAACTACCGATCAAATTCCTCGAGCAGATTTTTACGCAGCTCAAGGCGGCCGGATACGTGAAAAGCAGACGCGGAAAGTTTGGCGGCTACTCACTTGCGCGCCCCATGAGCCAAATAAAATTTGGCACCGTCATTCGGTTGATTGACGGACCGCTCGCTCCGATTCGATGCGTGAGTCAAATGGCGTACGTGCGCTGCAGTTGCCCGGACGAAGTGCACTGCGGCTTGCGGATGCTTATGCTCGATGTGCGTAATGCCATCACGAAGCTCCTTGATCGCTATACTCTCGCGGACATTGTAGAAATCACGTTGCGCAAGCTGCGCCGGGACAAGGTTACGCCGCCGTTTCTCTCACGATCAACCAAGCTCCGGTCTGTGTTGCCGCCGATGGTTAATCGGCTGGGAGACGGCGGACTAAAATTCAACTCAGTAGGGCCAACATCAGGGAGACGCAGGAAATGAAATAGACAAAAAATCGAGCGATGCACAACAGACAGGAAGAAAAAATCATGTTCATCAAAAAATGTTTCGTAGCACAAATCAGCACTCTCATTTCCATCCTGCTGCTAGCGGTTCACCCGCTCGGCGCGCAAGCATCCTCTGAATCCGAACGGCTTCAGAAGCTCGAGCGCGCAGTGGAGCAGTTGCAAAAACGCAACGCCGACTTGGAGCAGGAAGTCAGCAGCATGAAGAAACAAGCTGCGTCGACGTCTAAGGTCGCCGCAAAAATGAAAACCAAAGTCACTTACGACGGAAAAAAGTACATCGAAAAGGCCGTCGTGGAAGAGAAACCGCCGGTTTTTGTCGTTCAGCGCGGATCGGAAATTAAGCTGGTGCTGGGCGGATTCATTCAAGTCAACTTTGAGGATGGCGATGTCTCGGCGTTCGAAGGCCGGTTTGGTGAGACTGCGCTAAAAGACCGGTTCCGCCTGCGCCGGGCGCGGATCAATCTGACTGGCGACTTTGCGGAGCAATTCGACTTCAAGATCGAAGGCGACTTCGGCCAGGGCGATGGCCTGAATTCCAACCGCACCGCCTTTTCGGCCACCGACATTTTTGTCAACTGGCACCAATATCCTGAGGCGCAGGTCAAAGTTGGCCAATGGAAAGCGCCATTTGGCTTGGAGCAGCTGACTCCTGATACTGCCCTATACTTTGCCGAGCGCAGCCTTCCTACCGGTGCGATCACGCCCGACCGGCAGATCGGTGCTCAACTTTGGGGAAAGCCATTCGCCGGCGTCTGGCCTGAGCAGAAGGATTTGCTGACGTATTACGCCGGCATCTTCAACGGGAACGGACGCAACGTCAGCGTTAACGACAACAATAACTTTATGTACGTCGGCCGGCTGGAATCGACTTTGTTCAAAACCAAAGTATGGGGTCAGGAATCGAGTCTGAAGCTTGGCGCCGATGTGCTCAACAGTCGCGATGACAAGGGAACAAATATCTCACAATCATTGAACCTGTTGGTCAACGATGATGGGTCTCTCTCGCCGTTCGTCCTGCCGGGGGCGGATGAAAGAACGGCGTGGGGAGTGGACGCTTGGCTCAAACTGGGTCTGTTTGATTTAATCGGTGAATACCTTCAAGAAAAAGTGGACGGTCGCACCGTGAACGGGGTGTCGCCAGGGTTCGCCGACTTCACAACGAACGGGTACTATATAACGGCAGCCTATTTCCTGATCCCGAAGAAGCTTCAATTGGCGGTCCGGTGGGAAGATTTGAATCCCGGGCAAAAGGGCAATGACGGCATTCACTCCATTACCGGTGGCCTCAACTACTACATCCACGGAGACGATCTCAAGCTGATGGTCAATTACATTCATACCTGGTCGGATTTCCGCGAAGCAAATCCTGAGTTTGGCGATGATCAGTTCAATGAAGTCATCGCGCGCGTGCAATTGATGTTTTAGTTCGAACGAATTAAAGCGAGCTCGTATCTCAGCGCAGCGCGGCCGTGGGCGACGATGCTGAGTTCACTTATCTCATGATGGCATTCTCCTATTGAAACAAAACTATGAAGACTAAAACATTGATAGCGATTATCGGAACGTTTGCGATTTTGGTGCAAACCGCCCGCGCAGAAGGAAAAACGGTAATTCGTTTCGGGCATTTCCCGAATATCACGCACGCCCAAGGTGTAATTGCTCACGCCTTGACGCGTCATGGCAAAGGCTGGTTTGAGCAACGTCTCGGTCCCAATGTCGAGATCCAATGGTTCACTTATAATGCGGGACCTTCTGCGATGGAGGCGATCTTCGCCGGATCGCTCGATACCACCTACGTCGGTCCGGGTCCCGCGCTCAACGCGTACTTCAAGTCGAACGGGGAGGAGATCCGTGTCATTTCGGGCGCAGCCAATGCTGGCGCGGCCCTGGTAGTAAAGGCAGATTCGCCTATCAAGAAGCCAGCCGATTTTCGCGGCAAAAAAATTGCCACGCCGCAACTCGGCAATACGCAGGACATTTCCTGCCGGGCGTGGTTAAAAGCACACGGATTCAATGTCACCCAAACGGGTGGCGACGTGACGGTGATCCCAACCGCGAACCCAGATCAGCTAGGACTCTTTCAAAGTGGCGGAGTTGATGCCGTTTGGACGGTCGAGCCGTGGGTAACCCGGCTCGAACGCGACGCGAAAGCGCGCGTATTTCTCGAAGACAAAGACACAATCACGACCTGGCTTGTTTCCAGTGCGAAGTTCCTGGGTGATCGGCGTGATTTGGCTAAGAAAATCGCAGACGCAAACGTGGAGCTGACGAAATGGATTCAGGACAATAAGGAGGAAGCGCAGAAGTTACTGATCGACGAATTAAAGGCCGAAACGCGGGCCGACTTTGCCCCGGATGCGGTCGCCAAGGCGTGGAGCCGGATTCAATTTACAAGCGAAGTATCGCGCGACTTGATTGCGAAATCAGTCCGCGACGGAAAAGATGCTGGTTTTTTTAAGGGCTCGACAGACACATCGAAGCTGATCGAAGCTCCGTAATGCCACGAGCCGCCCGCCTCCATTCTTCAGTGAGCGAGGAGCTCGAGGTCATTGCTCCCTCGAAGCTCGCGATCGAAAACGTATCGAAGAGTTTTCAAAGCGCATCAGGCACTGTGCTCGCGCTCGACCGGGTAAGTCTGGACGTCGCGGAAGGCGAATTTGTCTGTCTCGTCGGCGCCAGTGGCTGCGGAAAATCGACGCTGCTAAATATAATTGCAGGCCTCGAGAAACCCGACAGCGGCACGCTGCGGGCCGATGGCAAACCAGTTACAGGACCTGGTCGCGAACGGCTCGTAATGTTTCAGGAGCCGGCGCTTTTTCCCTGGCTGGACGTCTTTGGAAATATTCTCTTCGGACTCAAGCTCAAGCCGAATCTAACAAGAAGCGACCGGCGGGACGTCGCCAAGTATTATCTCGAACTGGTCGGTCTCAGCCGGTTCGAGCACGCTAATATTCACGAGCTTTCCGGTGGAATGAAGCAGCGCGTCTCACTCGCTCGCGCGCTCGCGCCGAACCCGCGCGTGCTTCTCATGGACGAGCCGTTCGCTGCTCTGGATGCGCTCACTCGCGAGCAACTTTATGGCGACATTCAGGAGATTTGGGAAGCGCGCCGCAAAACCATTGTCTTTGTCACGCACAATGTGCGTGAAGCGGCATGTCTGGGCGACCGCGTCCTGCTTTTTTCGCCACATCCGGGCCGCATCCACGAAGAATTTCCCGTGAAACTGCCGCGCCCACGCGATATCAACAGTGTCGATCTTGCCGCGTACGCCACGCGAATCACAAAAGCTCTAAAGAGTCTCGGTCAAACCGCCGCGGGATGAAACGATTTCTTCTGGCGTCCGCTTTTTTCGCTGTCCTGCTGCTGCTTTGGGAGGCAGCGTTTCGCGCGAAACTTTGGTCGCCAGTCCTTTTGCCATCGCCGTGGCAAGTCGCGAGTTATTTGAAGAACGCGGCTCTGGACGGAACTTTGGCGAAGGCAACCGTGATCACGATGCGCCGCTTGCTCATCGGTTACTTCATCGGACTTGTCGTGGGACTTCCACTCGGACTCTTAACCGCGCGCTGGAAATTGTTTGGCGATACGATTGGTACTATGGCGCTTGGCCTGCAAACATTGCCCAGCGTGTGCTGGGTCCCGCTCGCGCTCTTATGGTTTGGACAAACCGAAGCCGCCATGCTTTTTGTGGTGGTAATGGGAACCCTTTGGTCGGTGGTCATCGCAACGGAGACCGGCGTGCGCAACGTCCCGCCGATCTATCGCCGCGCTGCGCTGACCATGGGATCCAAGCGATTGCACATGTGGTTTAAAGTTATTCTGCCCGCCGCGCTTCCATTTATTGTCAGCGGAATGAAGCAGGGCTGGGCTTTTGCCTGGCGCTCACTCATGGCAGCGGAAATTTTCGTGACGATCCTCACTGGTTTTGGGCTTGGCCAACTTCTCCATTACGGCCGCGAGTTAAGCGCCATGGATCAGGTCATTGCGATCATGCTTGTGATCGTTGTCATCGGTTTGCTTGCAGACAAGATCTTCTTTTCGCCGATAGAGAGATTTCTCCATCACCGATGGGGCACAAGTCAGGCATGATGTTTCGCGAAAAACGAGCACCCATCTCGGCCCGGCGGCAAGTGCGCATCACCAATAAGCTCGGGTTGCACGCGCGGCCGGCCGCCCAGTTCGTCAAACGCGCAAACAGTTTCCGATCAGAAATCTGGCTCTTGAAACAAGGAAAGCGATATTCTGCTGCCAGTCTGATCGACGTTCTCCGCGCCAACCTCGATTGCGGCGCTACCGCCGTCCTGGAAGCACACGGTGTCGACGCGGACGAGGCCTTGGAAGATCTGGAGAGGCTGCTCGCAGAATTCCGTGAACAGGAAGACACCTAGCGCAGCGGTCGGGCGACGAGAATTCCGCTGTCCGAGCCGTAACGATAAAGATATTTCGAAAGCTCCGCGTCTACAATGACGCGGCCGGAATTCCCGGGGGACGAAGCGTGCATAAAATGCAAGACCCCGTCATTTGTGCGTAATGCAAGGCCGACATGTGATGTGGAGTAATTTCTCGATCTGTCGTGCCCAATGATTCCGACGATGTCGCCGCTGCGTAATTTCGATTCAATTGCAGCGACCCGGTTCTTGGGAATTTCATATAGCGGCCGTGACGAAACGTTTGCTTCCATCCGCGCGAGTGGTCCGAGCAGCGATCGATTCGCAGCGAGATAACGATAGTGCCGCCAACCTGCGGTCATTTCGCCGGCTGAGTGCGGCACGCTTCGGCCGCCGAGATCGCGCGTCAGATCTTCCACGAGGCCGCGTCGGTCATTGTCGTAAAGCCAATCTTCCAAGTAATGCAGGCGCGAAAGGTATTCGCCGGTGCATTGTCCACCACGGTAGCGGTCGAGTTCGATATAATGCAACAGACGCTCCGGAGTCCAATTCGCTTCCGGCTCATTCAGCATCCGTGCGCACCCGAGCGCTGTCTCGAAAAACGTCCAGCAATCCATCCCCTGAAAATTCACCGAGGGCGACTCGATCCGGTTGTCGATCTCGAGGGTAAAATGCCTGTAGCGTGTTCCAACCAATGCTTGTCCTACTGCCGCCGTCCGCTCGCCGATGGGCAAAGCTTTCCAATTTCCAGACTTGGCCTTCGCAACCAGTCGGTTGAACTGGTCCTGTCCCTTAAAAACAGTGCCAAATGGCAATCGTGATTCGAAAGCGAACGCGACCGAACAAGTTAAAAGCAGTGGAATAAAGAGTTTCCAACCTCGCATAGTGCGCACAACTCAACGCGGAATTCCTCTTCAATCAACTCCATCCATAACACCAGGGGGTACGCGCCGCGCTAAACTTGGCAAGCCCAGTCGCCGGCAATCAGAACGCAAAGGGTTGCGTCACCCAGGCAAGCTTATATTCTTTCGTGCAAGTGCCGATTCGTTTTCCAAAAAAGAGCCGCCGAAATGTTGTTCGCCAACCATCGGCGGATGGAGCTATTGCCAAACCCTCCACGCGTGTGCGGCTGCGTCCGCGACCCGACTGGCACAAGCGTAATTTCCTCACCAGCGTCCTGATCCCCTCGCTATTCACGAAACGCTCTGGTGATCACGCGCTGCCGCAATTCCCAAAAATCCGGGAAGGGGAAATTTGCATCACGTGGATCGGCCACGCGTCGTTCTTGGTGCAGACTCATGACGTCAACATCCTAATCGACCCGATCTGGTCGAAGTGGCTTAAAGTAATCAAGCGTCTGAAGCAACCGGGCTTCGAAATTCATCATTTGCCCTCGATTGATTTCGTTCTGGTGACTCATGCTCACTTCGATCATCTCGACCGGCGCACTCTGCGGCGCGTAGCCGCCGATCAACCGATTGTTGTACCAATGGGCGTAGGAAACCTGGTGCATGACCTTGGCTTTCACATTGTGCACGAGCTCGATTACTGGCAGACGGTCGAGCTCGGGCCGCTTAAAATCTCACTCACGCCGTGTCATCACTGGGGAGCCCGATTCCTCGCGGACTTGCATCGCGATTTTGGCGGATTTGTGGTCGCGGCAAATGGCCGCACCATCTTTCACTGCGGCGACAGCGCGTACTTTGCCGGTTTTAAGGAAATCGGCGACCGCTACAACATCGACATCGCGCTGCTTCCTATTGGTGCCTATGAAGCACCTACCGGTCGCGAAGTGCACATGAATCCAGAGGAGGCGGTGCAGGCGTTTCTCGAGCTTCGTGCGGAGACTTTGATCCCGATGCATTACGGCACGTTTCGCCTTGGCTTTGAACCACTCCACGAGCCCCCGCAACGCTTGCTTGCGTGCGCTCGCGATCGGGGCATCGAGGAAAAGCTTCTTGTGATGACCGAGGGGAAGCCGGTGGTGCTGTAGTGAGAGGTGAGAGGTGATCGGTGAGAAGTGAATCGTGATCGGAACCAGTAGCCAATCCACCAGTCACTTCTCACGAATCACCTCTCACCTCTGGTGCGAACATCTTCTCGGCGCACTAGCAGCCGGATTACTCGTCGTTATTTTTTGCCTTCTTCTACTCTGGCACGATCCGCTGGTTTTTTGGAATGACGATTATGAATTGTCCGTCCTGCCCGTGTTTGCCGATGTGGCGCGCAGTTGGTCGGAAGGCCATTGGCCGATCTTAAGTCCGTATTCGTGGGTCTGCGGCAATCTCGCCGGGGAATTTCAGTACGGGACGTTCTCGGTTTTTATAAATGCGGCCATTATTCTCATCTGGAAATTTCCTCTAACATTTCCACAACAGGCAGCAGCCCTTTCCATCACGCACCTTTTTTTTCTGGCAATCGGCGCATTCTTGCTCGTCCGCGACCGTCGATTTTCAATTTCATTGTCGATGTTTGTCGCGCTCGTTGCCTCTTTGAACGGGTGGATCATCTGCTGGGGCGCGACCGATTGGTTCGGTGCGCTCGGCGCATTCACCTGGCTGCCGTGGGCGTGGTGGGGCGCGGCGCGTGCACTCGATCCACAGCGAAGCAAATGGAAATTCCTCTGGCCGGCGCCGTTTGTTTACCTGCTCATCACAGGCGGTTTTCCCTACACGGTTTTGATGTTGCTGCTCTTGATCGCATGGCTGTCGATCAAATCGTTAGCTCAAGTGCATAGTATCCGGTCGATCTTGCCGATGCTTTTCGGCGTCGCGCTCGGCTTTGGGCTTTCTGCTCCCGCGTGGCTCGCGATTCTCGATTTGGTTCAAGGTTCAGCGCGCGAATTGCAGGCGGCGTCTGCGCATTGGCAATGGCTTGTTCCACCCGCCGCGCTGCCCGGGCTAATTCTTCCCTCGTGGACAGTAAACTGGGCCAATTTCTCCTCGCGTCTGACGCCGCATACGGCGACCGAGCTGGCTTGCGGACTGGTTCCGATTCCTGTTCTCGCCGCGGGATTGATTAGTCGCGGTCGCGAACTCATCAGCAAGATCAAATGGGAACTAGTCCTGCTCTTGCTCGTGCTTTTGCTCTCAATGATTCCAACCGCCGGCCTTTTCCGGTGGAGTTTTCGCTGGTTGCCGTTTTTCCATCTTGTTCTCGCGATTTGCGCCGCTGAAGCGCTGCGAGTGAGGCCGGAATCATCTGGCTTCGCTAAAGCTACGGTGGACAAGCTGATCCCGGCTACAGCGGCGTTCGCGTCGGTCGTTTTGATCGCCATTACAATGTCGGTCCTGCGAACGGGCGGCGCTTACGCTTTCCTAT
>QHNF01000196.1:0-2931 GCA_003218345.1 Verrucomicrobiota bacterium
TGAGCAGAGCGTTATCGCCCTCAGCTGTATTGGCGCCGGGATAGCCGCCATCCGGTGACGGCGCCGGCAGCTGCGCTTGCGTGTTTTGGACGAGCGCAAAGCAGGCAAGCGCGAGTGGGATGAGAACAAAACCGCATCGCCCCGACAGCGACCGGCCGATTGATTTTCTGCATTGTAGAGTTGTCATATTTTTTATTTTCATTTTTTTGTTGAGTTGGATTGTTAAACTGCATTGACTGCAATCCAGTTCCGCGCGGAACCAGGAACCATCCTCACGAGGCGCTTTTAAACAGCGGCCTGATTTCGGCTGACTCAAGGCTCCAGTGGAATCCGGAGATCGCGCAAAGCGGCGGTAACAGCGTAGATCCAGCCCCACAGGCTTCTTCAGTCCGGCCGAAGATGCGCTGAAACGTCGGGTGACGTGATTGACCGCTCGTTTACCAACCCCACAAAAATTCGTCAAGCTTTATTATTTGGGAGCGGGCCCCCAACCGAAGCTAGTGCTCGGCTCGGGCGACGACGACCTTGCTAAGAAGTTTCGCATGAGCTGCATCGTAGAGGCGAAATTCGTAACTTCTCCCAGCTTGGAGCCAGGGCGCATCACTGATCCTTGCGGTGTGTTGGAAGCGAAAAGTTGCTCGGCTTGACCATTCTCTGAGACGTAAACTTGCCCCTCGCTTCCGTCGCCAGTTGTCCGATGTAAAGAATTTTTTGGGCCTTCAGTTGAGGAAAAGGACTCTAGGCGGGCACCCTCTGCTTTTGAAAGCGTTAAGTTCTTTCCGAAGTCTGGCGATCGTCTTCGATCTTTGTGATTTCTGGATGGGTAGCGCGCCACTGCGAATAAGCAGCCACAACTTTTTCGAGGTGGCCATAGCCCATTG
The DNA here is from genome assembly GCA_003218345.1 of Verrucomicrobiota bacterium. Classification (GTDB taxonomy): domain Bacteria; phylum Verrucomicrobiota; class Verrucomicrobiia; order Chthoniobacterales; family UBA10450; genus Udaeobacter. The sequence goes on from QHNF01000196.1 coordinate 882, forward strand.
ACACCTTGCCGGGAGATAATTTTGCTTGGATTGCGGTCCCCGGGTTTGCCAATTTCCAGCGGCGAGAAGAACGCAAACGGGCGGCGGCGTTTTCAGCATCGTCTAGCAAACGCGAGAGTCTGCGAGTGTCGCAAAGCTGTTTGCGCAATCGATCTGTCAGCTCCGCGATGCTTCGCTCGCGCCGCTCTCGTTCCGCCTGTAATGTTTGAAGCTCGGCGTGATAGGAGGCTTGCTGCTGAATGTGTTCCTTTTGCAGTCTTTGGAGCTCCGCATGATACGAGGCTTGCTGCTGAGCATATTCCTTTTGCAACGTCGCAATCATCTCCTTGGCTCGGTGATACTCGCTATCAACAGTCGCTACATACCTGACCCGTTCATAAAAGGCAGCTTCCATTTCCTCGGCTGCGGCAGGCGATGCTTCGGACGGCTGCGGAGTTTCTATCATTTCGGTGGAAAGTTGCGTTGCCCGTTCGACGAGCGCCGAATCGGTTTCCGGATCGCCAATTTTGAAATCAGCAGGAACCTTGGAACTGTTGATCCGTTCCTGGAGGGGCTCCAAAGAAGCGGTGACATAGCGTTCGCCGGCGAATTTGAGCACGGAGCGCATCGCGGTTGCGGGCGAGTCCACGAGCTCGGAATACCGCAACCGGAAGACAACCCGAGGACCGTAAGCTTGCTCAGCCTTCAGACATGCGCTAACCGCTCTAAGCCAGTAGTCATAGGCCTGCTCTTCGTTGGCGACCAAACGACTTCCTGCAATGCTGTGGAAGTTCAACATCGACCGCACCACCGAAGGAACGTCGCGAACGATGTGGATGAACCGTGCCTTCGGAAAGAGTTTGCGCAAACCGCAGATGTAAAAGGAGTATTCCGGTGTTCCGTCCACCCAGCGCGCCTTTAGTTGCGACTTTGGATGACTGGTGTTGGAAGACCTGGGCGCCCGATGCGCGCCAGGGGGAAATAACACGCCGCGTTTTCTTTCCAGAGCTCGTTTTCTTTCCAGAGCTTTGCGATGGCCTAGGATTAAATCATTGATGCTTTGGCCAAAACTTGCGAAGAATTCATTGTACGAGACATCCATTGCGCTTAAAAGCGAACGATTGTCGCGCGCCGTCCCGATCTGGTAACTTATCGCGATATTAACCGCGAACTCTCCCATCCAATCGGACTCCGGAACTGGGAAGATGTTTGGATGTTGACCCAGGCACCAGGCGAGAATGCTCGTCCCCGAGCGCGGCGATCCTACTATGAAAATAGGCTTGCTTGTTTTACGCGGCACTTCGTCGCCTTTTCAGCTTTGTTCTCTTACTCTCGTTGCCGGATCGAGTCAATTCACCGGACGCTTTCGTCGCATCCAAAAGCTGCCTCCACCCAGGGAGGGCAAACTCGGAAAAGTAGCTTTGAGATCCTCCTTGTGGTAGTAGCTGAGGTAACTATTGGCCATCAGCACCTCGAACTCAGAATTAAATGTCAGGAACGCTTGCAACAAGTATTGCTCGGTCCAAAAGCGAAATTCATCCATCACCCAATCGCGCCGGTACTCGAAGGGCAGGAAAATATCGTGCACGTGTACGATGACACCAGGCTTGAGACGCGGCAACACTTCCAAGAATAGATAATTCACGTCTCCACCAATTTTCACTGTATGAGAACTGTCGATAAAAAGGATGTCCCCGTCTTCGAGCTGTGAAAAGAAATCCAGCTCGATCTCCTCAACTTTTTTCGCGAGCAGCGCCTTTAGGCAAGGGAAGCCTTTGGATAGGAAATCGCAAGGGAACGGTTCGACACAGATGAGCGAGCAGGCGTTGGTCTTGGCTGCCGCTTCGGCGATAAGTAGAGATGAATAACCGCTGCCAACTTCAATGATCAACCGCGGCTGAAAGTGGCGAATAATACAATAAGCCACCAAAGCGTCGGTGCCGCCAAAAGGGCGTTTTCTTAGATAAAAACGACCCGCCTCCCCAGTTGGCTTCGTCGGAAACTTTTCATATTCGTCCCTGAATTTTGGAAAATGCGTTCGCAATAGATCGAGTTGCAGAGAATCGTTCAT
>QHNF01000196.1:2945-6665 GCA_003218345.1 Verrucomicrobiota bacterium
ATGCCAACAAGTTCACCGGGGCGATTCCACAGGGTTTTCGGCAAAGCTTGGGTATCGGGAATCGGTTGGTAGAAATGTACCGGCGTCACGTGAAAGCCCTGCCGTTCCCAGACGGGAAAAATCTCGTGGAATTTTCCGCTGCGCAAACAACGAGGCATTACTGTCGCGATGAATTGCGAAACGTCGGATAAAGCGATATTTCCACGCATTACTTCATCTGCGAGCTCGCGCAGAATCATTGGAGCGGAATCAAGGTCACGCCGAACCTGCACCGAATCAATGGGCGTATCCGGCTGACTTGCGGCGTATAGGCGAAAGTCATATATCATTGAATCCACAATCCAGGGGATCTCCATCTGTCCGGACGGTCCCTGGCTGACCACCTTTTCGTTGCCGGAAGAGGTTGAAACACGAACCTCCGCTCCATCCGGATCGTCGGTTTCCCATGAAATCACGACGCAGCTTCGCCCGAAAGAAACGGGATTCGGATTCGCGCTGATTTTTCCTGTGATCGCTCTCACTCGCTCCGCGTTAGTTACTCGTAGAACCAAGATCAACTTGTCGCTGCGATCGCAACGTCTGACTGGTCAACCGCTGCTGATGATACCGAACTTCTGAAATGATCGTCGCTAAATAGAAATTCTAGCTTCTTAAGTGCTGTATCTGTGGAATAAACGGCGCGTGTTTTCTTAACGCCGTTCTCAGAGATCCGATTCCAAAGGTCCTCCGATTCGTAAAGCTCAACCATGGCGCGCGCAAAATCTTCCGGCTCGTCCGCCACCAGAATTTCTTCACGATTATTCAGCTCCGTTCCCTCCACAGCAGCGGATGTTGCGACCACCGGCACGCCAAAGGCCATGCTTTGATTGATCTTGCCTTTTACCCCTGCCCCAAATCGCACCGGCGCAACGGATAGCCTTACGCTTTCAAAAAACCGCCGAACATCTGTCTGTAATCCCGCAACAATGATCCTCTCGTTTGCCAGGGCAACTATTTCCGGGGGCGCCTTGTCGCCGATGATATAGAATTTGGCATCGCGCAAATGTTCGCTGACCACCGGATAAATTTCCTTCAGGAAAAATATGACAGCGTCAATGTTTGGAGTGTGTTGAAAACCACCGATGAATAGCCAGTCGCGCCGAAGTTCGAATGGCGTTTTTGATCCCGGCACATCCACAATATTCGAAACCAGTTGAATAGACTTGTCAGGCCATTTCTCCTGAAGCAACTCCTGCTCAATGTTGCTTACCGTCCAAGTCTCATCAGATTGATCGATCAATTCGTACTCCAACTGCCGCGTTTCTTGCGCTTTCCGCTGAACTTCGGAGTCCCGAGTTAGACGTGCCTCGCCCTCTTCACGGAGGAAATGAAGGTCAACCGTGTCGAAAATAATGCGACTTTGCGGTGCAAACAGGCGGACATCTGCGATGTGTTTGCATGCAAAATTACACCGGCTTAGCACCACGGCATCAAACTCGGAACCGTGTGAAATGAGGTAGTCGCGCACTCTTTTGACGTAAGGATGATAGACCACCTCGATTCCACGTTTTTGCAACTCGCCCGTGTAAGGAGGTATGTCCGCCAGATTATCGGGAATGAAAGTGATGCGATGCTCAAGCTGGCGGAGGAGCTTGAGGATCTGGAACATCCGGAGCGATCCGGAATCGCGATCCGGCATTGGAAGGTGATGGTCAATTACCAGAATGTTTTTTTGACCCGGCGGCGGCTGCCGCAGGAATCTCAAATCGCCATTGACTGGCCTTGCCATCAGCTCAACGGCCCACCTTTCCGCAAATGTCGAACGGTTGATGTCCTGATGTCTTTTTGCACCGGTTGAGAGATCGGTGCCACCAGTTGCTCCTTCGTAGTGGATGACCTCGCTTAGCGGCTGATACAGTATCTTGTAACCGGCCCGGCGAACCTTGAACGACAGGTCGGTATCTTCGTAGTAGGCGGGCGCATATTTTCTATCAAAGCCACCGACGCTCTGAAACAACGCTTTGGGAACCATCAACGCTGCTGCTGAGCAATAATCGACTTCGCGAAGATAATTGTATTCAGGTTTTTCAGGATCATCGGACTTGCCATAGTTCCATCCCGAGGCATCCCGCCATATAATGCCGCCTGCCTCCTGCAAACGACCATCCGGGTAAACGAGCTTTGAGCCGACAACACCTGCTTGCGGTTCTTCGGCAAAGGTATCTAGCAGCGCGCTCAGCCACCCGTCTTTAACCAGCGTGTCGTTATTTAGGAAAAGGAGATATTTGCCGCGCGCCTTTTCAGCACCGCGGTTGCAGGAGGCGATGAAACCGGAGTTCGTCTCATTGCGCACATAAATAACACCGCCAATCTGAGGGATAAGTTCAGCGGTACCGTCCGTGGAGCAGTCATCCACGATAATCACCTCGAAGCACGATCGTTCTTGGGCAGTCTGCAGCGAAGCAAGACATGCGTGTGTAAATGGCAGCTGGTTAAAGACCGGAATAATAACCGAGACCTCAACTTCCTCGTGCGCCGGAAAATGAAGAGACCTCAATGGCAATGAGGGAACAGGCACAGCCGGAGGCGCCGAAGCTTTATTCAGCACCCCACTTTTCGTTGCGGCAATTTCGTCAGCCGAATTGGTGCCTTCCGAACCACCAATTTTCCCACGCAGCTGGCCCGCGCCCCTGGGAATCTTCGGAACCTGGGTCGCTTTGATTTCATCATCGATCTTTGCGATTTCTGGGTGCGCAGCGCGCCATTTGGAATAGGTTTCTACAATCTTTTCAAGGTGTCCGTAACCCATCGACACTTTCCCGCGAGACAGCTTTGCTTTGAGCGCCGCCCCGGGGTTGGCCAATTTCCAGCGGCGGGAAGTGCGCAGCCTGCGAGCCGCGCTTTCCGCATCGTCAAGCAGATGCGAGAGTCGTTTCGTATTCCACAGCTGTTTGCGTAACCGGTCCGTCAACTCGCCGATGTACTTCTCGTCTTCTGCGAGATTAACGCTCTTGTTGTGAAGCAGATTGTTCATTTCCATTATGCGATGGCGTAATTCCTCTACTTCGGTCTTATGCCGAGATTCCGTTTGCGCCAGATGAGCAGTGAGTTCCGCGACTTGCGACTTATGCCGAGTTTCCGTTTGCGCTAGATGAGCAGTGACTTCCTCGACTTGCGACTTGTGCTGCGTTTCCGTTTGCAGAAGATGGGCGCTGAGTCTCTCGATTTCGATCTTGTGCCGAGCTTCCGCTTGCGCAAGGAGCTCGCGCTCAAGATGCTCGATTTGCGCAATCCTTTCTGGCACGGAAGCATTCAGTCGGCTCACTGCTCCGGGCAGCAAATCAGGCTCCTCCCGCTTCGCAGTTTGCGAAGCGGCCGCTATTTTTTCTTCGTTCCCTTTGCTCTTCGATACACCAACGCCTCGATCGATCTCGGCAAGCAAAGCGCGATACAGTTCGATCAGTTCCGCCGAGACCCGAGCATCGATCATTTGGTCAATCGTGAAATGGGTGTGGCGCCTTCGCTTGGTTACCAACGCAGCTGCACTGGCTACTTCCGCATTGGGCAAACCAACGAAATTCGCAATTCGCCGCAATTCCCTTTCCGCGTTTTCGAAAAAGAGATCGTAATGAGTAACAAACTGCTCTTGCTCGCGTGCTGTCTCGATTACGCGTCGGTTGTAGATTTCCCAAAGCCTTAAACCAAACGAGTAAGACGTTCCGTTCCGCTCCCGCATCGAGT
>QHNF01000197.1 GCA_003218345.1 Verrucomicrobiota bacterium
TGGAGGTCCGGTTTGTAGTTTTATTATTCCTTTTCACATCGGCTGGAAGTTTCTTTTTGGAAACCACTTGGAACTTGCCAGTTTTGGGATCGAGTCCCGCCGTAAGCTGAAATTTTGCGTCGTCAATTTCGCCGCCGCGAAAGATCGACAGTTGATCGAGTAGGAGAACGCCCGGTTTTGTCCAGCGCAGCGGCTGGACATATTCGTTGCGCACATCGGCATCCTTTAGTCCTTTCGTCGCATCAACAACAAGCTCGTCGGGTTTGTTGACCGGCGTGAACTTATCACCAGCGCGATGGTAAACAGACGTATAGCCAACACGCGGCTGATTGTAGTAAAAAGCGCACCAGTTGGAATCGGCCGACCATAGCAAAGTGACATTGTCATAGTTGGTGCCGCCGTCATCGGAGGGCAAAAGTTCCAGAACTTTATCCCTCGCTGGCAGGGTCACTAACTCAATCGACTTGATCGTTTCGGAAAAAATTTTCGCTGAATCGGCCTTCCCGCTCTCGATCAGCTGTTTGTTCGAGTCGGCATCGTACGAAATCCGCATTGCGAATTTTTGATCGGGCGAAATATCGCGAATCTTTTCCGCGGGCAGAGACTCCTGGGCAGTAATCGGCTGGCTTAATGCCAGCAACCCGCAAAAGCAACCCAGAGCAACAGACCTTTCCATTCATCAATCTTGCAGAATTCGAGCGTGCATTGTCAATTTCGTGGTCATTAAGATTGCGCTGTGAACCGCTGCCGAATCGCGACTCTGACGATGTCGATGCTGCTGTCCATTTCTGCCTACCCGGCAAATCCATTTCTCGATGCACCGGACGACAAGCCGGTCTGCGCCAAATTTCGCGGGACGGAATGGGGCGACGACATTCCGCAGGAAGAGATTCCGCTTAGTGCACGAGTGGTCACAACGCGTATCGCAACAATGCCGTGGGGCGCGATTTACAAAATCGAATTTGCCGATTTTAAATCGCATGCGCCGCAGCCGCGCAAGATCGAGCCCGAATATTTCGTCGTTACTGACGATCAGATTGTTTTGCTAAACGAGGAGAACATCCCTGACGCGATCAAGCGGCTTTCGGCAGCGGAAAAGCCGCCGAAATTTGAGCAGAGCGACATTTACGGTATCACTAGCGGCAAGTTTGAGCACCAGGATGCATTGTGGAAAACGACAATCGAGCTCAAAGGCAATCTGTGCGTTTACGAAGCGAGCCATCCCTCCGGCCATTTCAAAAAGGTCGTTTGGAAAAAAGGAACGGGGTTGGTTGAGTATGCGAGCGGTTACGGCGCGAGGGCGGATGGTTTTCGCCTCAAGCGGGAGAAATAAGAGCGTCGTGCGTCTCTGCAAGAGTTGTTAAGATGACTTTGAATCTCGGGCGCACCCTCAAACAGCACTTCGGGTATTCGGACTTTCGTCCGCTCCAGGAAGCGATTATTCAGGATGCGCTGGCGGGGCGGGATGTGTTTGTTCTGATGCCAACTGGCGGCGGGAAATCGCTTTGTTTTCAACTGCCGGCCTTGATGCGCGATGGGCTGACCATCGTGGTGTCTCCGCTCATTTCATTAATGAAAGACCAGGTCGATGCGCTGCAAACGAGCGGGATCGCGGCGACGTTTTTGAATTCTACTTTGGATCGACAAGAAGCGACCGCGCGGTGGCGCGGCTTGCATCGCGGTGAATACCGACTGCTCTATGTCGCGCCGGAGCGATTGATGCTCGATACGTTTTTGGAACGCGCGCTGAATTGGAATATTGCGCAAATCGCGATCGACGAAGCTCATTGCATCAGCGAGTGGGGTCACGATTTTCGGCCGGAATATCGTGAACTCAAAAAACTGCGTACGCACTTTCCGGACGTGCCGGTGATTGCGCTCACCGCAACCGCCACCGAGCGCGTTCGGGTTGACATCGTCAAGCAACTGAAGTTGCGGGAGCCACGCTGTTACGTTGCAAGCTTTAACCGGCCAAATCTCAGTTATCGCGTTGTTCCGAAATCGGCGCCGTACGAACAATTGCTGGCATTCATTCGTAGCCGGCCTAACGAGAGCGGGATTGTTTATTGTGCAAGCCGCAAGAGCACGGACTCGCTAGCCCGCAATCTCAATGAAGATGGCTTAAGCGCCAAGCCCTATCACGCGGGGCTGACCGCCGCCGAGCGGACAAAAAATCAGGAATTGTTTTTGCGCGATGACGTGCGCGTGATTACCGCGACCATCGCGTTCGGCATGGGCATCAACAAACCAAATGTGCGGTTCGTCGTGCATTACGATCTGCCGAAAAACCTGGAGAGCTATTATCAGGAGACGGGACGCGCAGGGCGCGACGGCTTGCCGAGTGAATGCGTGCTGCTTTTCAGCGCGAGCGATGTCGTCAAGCAGCTCCACTTCATGGATGAAAAGAGTGAGGACGAAGCGCGGATCGCGCGCGAGCAACTCCGGCAGATGGTGCATTACGCCGAGACGCGCGAGTGCCGGCGCGCGACGTTACTGCGCTACTTTGGCGAACAATACGCCAACCCGTCATGCGAGAGTTGCGATAATTGCCTCACACCGCGCGAGACATTCGATGGAACCGTGCCGGCGCAAAAATTTCTCTCCTGCGTTCATCGTATCCACGCGAAGAGCGGATTTGGCTTTGGACCGAATCATATCGTTGAAGTGCTCACCGGCGCGGATACACAAGCAATCCGACAACGGCGCCACAATGAACTTTCCACTTACGGGATTGGCCGAGACTTAAAGCGCGATGCCTGGCAGGCGATGGGGCGCGAACTTTTGCGTCTCGGCCTCGTCGACTGTGCGCCCGGCAAGTTTGCCACATTGTCGCTCACATCGGCCGGCCTGGAAACCTTACGAAAACGGAGCCCGATCACGCTGACCAAGCACATCGATGTCGCGGAGAAGGCGGCGCGCACCCGCACCGGCGCGATTGAATGCGACGAAGCGTTGTTCGAATGCCTGCGGGTCCTGCGCCGTAAACTCGCGGACGAACGCGACGTGCCAGCGTATGTCATTTTCTCTGACGTGTCGCTCCGTGAAATGGCGCGCAGCTATCCGACGACTGCGGGCGCGTTCAGGCGAATTCCGGGTGTCGGCGAGCAAAAGCTCAAAGACTTCGCGGAGCCATTTCTGAATGAAATCAGACACTATCTCGCAACCAACTCACGCCGGACATTTTCAGACGATAGCGATTCTTTACCGCGGCAACGCCGCTTTGGCTTCAACGACAGTCAAGCCGAGACGCTCCGGCGATTTCAAAGGGGCGAATCGGTGAATGAAATCGCGCGCGCGCGTGGCTTCGTGACCAGCACGATTTACACGCATCTTCTGGCCGCGATCGAATGCGGCAAGATTAGCGAGCCGGATCGATTCTTCACGCCTGCGCAGGAGAAAGAGATCGCGGCGGGGTTTCGCCAGATATCTGATGGAAAGCTTGTCGATGTCTGCGCGTTACTTGGCAACAAATACGATATCGGGCAACTGCGGATCTTCCGCGCATTTGCAGCGCGCGAGGTGCTGTAGCCCCGAAAGCATCTAGGGTTATCGCGGCTTGGGACAAGATTGTTGGTGTAGCACCGCTGTGTCGAGGCGCTCGCCGTGTTCGGTACCCAGCACGGCGACACAGCGCCGTGGCTACTACCGCCGCGCAATGCCGCGCGCCGGGATCAGCGATTCCGGCTATAGTAAAGTTAGTTCTTTTCTCTCGACAATTCATGGAGGTTTTGGCGAGAACCTAGCAAGTTCCATGCAATTCCTGCTTAATTGGCCGGCCTGGCTTTCCTTCTTCGTTGTATCGGCGGTAACCACGCTGACGGCGGTAGGGGGTCTTCTGCTTGTCCGGAAAAAATATTCAGCGGAAGTGTTGAGGGAGAACCATGAAGTCGCCGCGATAATTTTCAACGCCTTCGGACTGTTTTACGGGGTGATGGTGGCGTTTGTTGTATTTGTTACATGGAGTGGCTATGACGAGGCCACAAAAGACCTGCAGATGGAAGCGAACGAGGCCGATGATATTTTTCATCTTACAAAAGCACTGCCGAACCCGGCGGGCACAATGATACGGCAAGGACT
>QHNF01000201.1 GCA_003218345.1 Verrucomicrobiota bacterium
TTCGCCGATCGCCTTTGCCGCGCCGGTGGTGGACGGAATGATGTTAATCGCCGCGGCCCGTGCTCGTCTCAAGTCCTTATGAGGAAAATCGAGGATTCGCTGGTCGTTCGTATAACTGTGGATCGTGCTCATGAATCCGTGGGCGATTCCGAATTTGTCGTGCAGAACCTTTGCCATGGGCGCGAGGCAATTGGTGGTGCAACTCGCGTTTGAAACAATTCTGTGTTTCTCGGGATCGAAAACATCCTCGTTCACGCCCATGCAAATTGTTACGTCCGGATCTTTTGCGGGCGCGCTGATGAGCACTCGCTTTGCACCGGCCTTGGTCAAATGCAGCTCGGCCTTGTCGCGGCTGGTGAAAAAACCGGTCGATTCCAGCACAACATCGACATCCAGCTTTTTCCACGGCAGATTCGCCGGGTCGCGCTCCTTCAGAACCTTAATCTTGTGGCCGCGCACGATGATGTTTTGTTCATCATAATCTATCTCGCCGTCGAATTCGCCGTGCACCGAATCCCATTTGAGAAGATGCGCCAGCGTGTGCGTGTCAGTGAGATCGTTGATCGCGACAACGCGCTCGACTTGTTTTTGTGTCATAGCGCGAAGGACATTGCGCCCGATGCGCCCGAAACCGTTGATAGCGTAGTTTGCCATGGGAAAATCCAATAGTTGAAGAGTTGAAACGTTACACCGTTAGAACATCGAAGGTTAAACATCAAACATCGAACATCCAGTGTTGAAAAGCGTTCTTATCGTCGGCTGCCTGGTTCCCTCGATCTTGCTCGCGCGATCCACGCCTGCGCCGCTAGGTGATCGATCGCAAATGAAGACGATTCTCGTTCTCGGCGATAGTTTGTCGGACGGATTCATGCTCAAACGGAGCGAAGCCTATCCGGCTTTGCTTTCAAAGAAGTTGCGCGCCGCGAGCCTGAACTTTGAGGTAATCAACGCGAGCGCGGCGGGCGGCACAACGGCAGGCGGCTTGGAGCGGCTTCCCGCTCACTTGAAGCACAAGATCGATATCTTCATTCTAGAGCTCGGAATCAACGATGCCTTTCGTGGCCTGCCGGTCGATCAAATCCAAAACAATCTTCAGCAGATCATCGACAAGGTGAAAGCGCGAAGTCCAAACATGCGCGTTGTGATCGCAGGAATGCAGTTACCCAACTACAGCGCGGACGACTACATATCCGCATTCGGCAAAATGTTCGCTGATCTCGCGACCAAAAACGACGCCGCGCTTGTTCCATACCTCCTGCAGGGCGTGGCCGGCGATCCCTCCTTAAATTTGCCGGACGGTATTCATCCAAACGCTGCCGGCCAAAAGATTCTCGCCGAAAACGTCTGGCGCGTGTTGCAACCGATAGCGCGCGAGCTCTCCAGCGGGTCATCCCGAGCCCCAAACGCTTTCGGGTGAAAGACCTCTCAAACACGAACAGTAGATGTTCTTGCGCTCGCCGAGGTCATCCAGGCCTATTGGAGATCCTTCGCTCGCTTTGGGATGACAACGCGCGAGAGACGACCGCACTGCCATTCTCGCACGTTAGATAAATAAAAAAAGATGGACCCCGCGCGACCAAACGATCCCGACCCAGCCGATCCGTTCAATCCCGAACGGGCCGATCACGCCATCTTGGAAACGATCGAGATCGCAACCGAAGGCGAGAACCGCCATGACGCCGTGCGAAAGCTACGCCAGCCGCTCATGAAAATTAAGGGGGTGCACAGTGTAAAAGTCGATCTCAAGCACGAACGCGTGATCGTCACATTTGATGCGCGCAAGACTCACCCGCCTGACCTTCACGACGCGATTCTAAAAAGCGGTTACAAACCAGGGCCGGCGGCAGCATCGTAGCGCGAGCTTCCGAGCTTGCGTAAACAAACGCGCAAGCCAGAGGCATGCGCGCTATCTTCGGAAAGCCCACACGCCTGATCTTCACGACGCGATTCTGGAAAGCGTAGAAAATTTCACTGCTGGTTGCTGCTGGGTAAGGCAGTGAAAAGTGCCCAGCCCCCAGATTAGTTCGCGACAATCGATTCCAATTGCGCGTCGATCCGGAAAAAGATCTTGTAAGGTCGACAATGCAATTTCGTCGTTTGGATCGGCAAACGTCGGAACGAGAACGCAGCTATTTGCAATGTAGAAATTAGCGTAGCTCGCGGGCAGGCGCAGTCCTTCGCGCACGATCTTCTGTGGCATCGGCAAGGTAACGATGTCGATCTGGCGATTGTCGATGTTCATCTCTCGCAAACGCGCGAGATTTTCCTGGAGCGGCTCATAGTTTTCGTCGTCGCGATTTTCTTCGGCGACCGTTGTGACGGTACGCTCTGAAATAAAGCGCGCGAGATCGTCAATATGGCCGTCGGTGTCGTCGCCGGCGATGCCGCTACCCAGCCAGAAAATCTCGCGAATGCCCAGATAATCCCGCAAGCGTTGTTCGATTTTGTTGCGCGAAAAATTTGGGTTTCGATTTTTGTTTAGCAGGCACGACTCGGTGGTAAGCAGCGCGCCAGCGCCATTCACGTCGATCGCGCCGCCTTCCAAAATCATACGTGGATAGAAAACCGGAATCTTTAGGATTTCGGCCACGCGTGTGGGCACGACTTCGTCAAAATCGAATGGCGGATATTTGTTTCCCCAGGCGTTGTAATCCCAGTCCACGATGGCTAGTTTTGGCTCGACTTCGCGCGTCAAAAAAATCGGGCCGTGATCGCGGCACCACGGTTCATTCGTTGGAATCCGGTAAAACGAGATTCGGTCCATCGATAATCCATCCAAAACTTGGCGCGCTTCGACTTCATGGGCGCCATTGCAGACATTCACGCAGACCTGCTCCGATTGGATCAGCGCTTCGACCATTGCCCGCAGTGCCGGCAAAACGCGATCGAACGAATCCGGGAAACTGATTCCCTCGCGGCGTGGCCAGGAGAGCCAGGTCGCGGCATGCGGTTCCCATTCTGCTGGCATGCGATATCCGAGTGCGGCGGGAGTCTGCAAGGTCACGATGCGAACGTCCAACGCCGAATCCGCGTTCGCAAGGCTAAGGCGTGACAGGCGTCCCAACCGCCAACTTCGATATCATGACCGCGGATTCCGTCGCTAAGACGATCGCGCAGCCGCGGGTTTGTAAATCGCGCCCACAATCGCGCCTACGATAATCATTTCGATAAGACCACTGATGCAGCCGTAAACGATCATCTTTCCGGGAAAAGGCTGTACCGCGTAAATGCCCATACGCATGCCGATCGCTGCGATTTCCAACAGAACACCAAGACGGATTCCCGCGATTACGCCGCCCCCGGCGAAACCGCTCGCATAAATCATCACGAAAGCGAAGACCACGAGCGCCTGGCCGATGATGATCCAGTGAAACAAGCTCATCATTTCACTTTGCGACCGCCAGAGATTTGGCGTTTGCGCGTAGACGTCTTTAAGAAACACACCATTGAGGAGCCATCCCCAGAAAAAGATAAAAATATACGCGGCAATAAACGCTATGATAAATCGTTTCATTCAATTCTGAATCTAAGTCGTCGCAGGTGAGCTGGGTTTGTAGATTGCGCCAATGATTGCGCCTGCAATCGCGAATTGGATCAAATCACCCACAATCCAGCCGCAGAGAATTTTCGTCGTTAGAGGCTGCACGGCATAGAAAATGAAATCGATGCCGATATGAACGAGCGCCACCAGGATTCCCAAGCCTGCGCATGCGCCTGCGCCGCCCGCTGGGACAAATTTCGCGCACAGCAGTGTAAGAAAGAATGCCATCACGATATGCCCAAAAATGAGCCACCCGAAATAGCTGCCATGCTCTGCTTCAGGCCGCCAAAGCGCTGGTACCTCGCGATACACGCCATGCATCAACTTCGCGTACCAGATGAATCCAAATACGAAGATGAAAGCAAACGCTGCGACGAATGCGATGAAGAATTTTTTCGAATGCATAATTTCTTTCGGTTGAGGTTTTGTTGAGTGCCATCAAAAGCGAAGACTTCATCGCAAAACAGCGTCCTGCTGTCGATTTAAATTGTGTCCAGGAATGACCCTGAACGCTTTGGGGATCGTGTCCTGTGACGGCTAGGAAGCCGTCACTTCTTGATGGTGCAACCCAAGCTCGTGCAAAAGGGCAACATCGACATCAGCCGCGGGATTTTTGGCCGTGAGAAGTTTGTCGCCGTAAAAAATTGAATTCGCACCGGCAAAGAAGCAAAGCGCCTGGCCTTCCCGCGAAAGCCGGGTGCGTCCTGCCGCCAAACGAACGCGCGCTTTCGGCAGCGCGATCCGGGTGACAGCGATCAGACGAACGAGCTCAAAAATATCGACCGGCGGTTGATCGGCCAGCGGTGTGCCCGGCATCGCCATCAAACAATTGATCGGCACACTTTCCGGAGGCGGCTCAAAATTGCTTAGCACTTCCAGCATTCGCAACCGATCCGCCTCCGACTCGCCCATGCCGATGATCCCGCCGCAACACACCGCCATTCCGCTCTCCTGCACCGCGGCAATTGTGTCGAGTCGATTCTGAAATGTATGTGTGCTCACAATTTCCGAATAAAATTCCGGCGAAGTATCGATGTTATGATTGTAAGCGGTAACTCCGGCAGTCCTGAGTTTGCGCGCTTCGACGGGGCCGATCTCGCCGAGCGTAACGCACACTTCCATGCCGAGGCGGCTCACCTCCCGGACAATCCCCAGCACGCGCTCAAATTTTTCCGAACCGTTGCGCACGCCGCGCCACGCTGCGCCCATGCAAAACCGCGTCGCGCCTTGTGAACGGGCCTGGTTCGCGGCCGCCAGCACATTTTCCAGTGATAACAACTCTTCGCGCCCAACGCCGGTGGAATAGTGTGAGGATTGCGCGCAATAAGCGCAATCCTCACTGCACCCGCCTGTTTTGATGCTGAGCAAACTGCAACGCTGCACTTCCTCGCCACGCCAATGCTGGAGATGAACCGCGCGACTTTGTGAAATCAGATCGAAGAGCGGCTGATGATATAGCGCATCGAGTTCTTCGAGCTTCATCGCGTCGCAACGCTAGATGAAAGATCACGAGGGGAAAACCAGAAAGAATGACGAAGCACGAATGACGAAGGACGCTCGAATGCTCAAATGACGAAGACACAGCGCCGATAGCTTATCTCGTCATTCGGATTTCGTCATTGATTCGCCATTAGACATTCGTCATTTTTCTCAGTTGACTCGCTTGCCTCCCGCGCGCTCGCCCTCTCGGGCTTGCCCATCCATTTTGCGCCTTTCCCAACCGCTCAGTTCACCCACTTGTCGGTCTGCGAAACAAGGACGGGCAGCTCTTCCATCATGTATTGGGTTTTGCCGAC
>QHNF01000213.1 GCA_003218345.1 Verrucomicrobiota bacterium
ATTCCGCGCATTCTCTATCACTGGCGGATGGCCGAGGGCAGTCTCGCCGCGATCCCCGACGCAAAACCATATGCGAAAGAAGCAGCTCGGCGAGCCATCGCAGATTCTCTGAAACGGCGCGGTGTGAAGGCGCGCGTTGTGCCATGTCCGGAGAATCCGGAATCACACCGAGTTATTTACGAAAGGCCGGATCCGGCGCCGCTGATTTCGATCGTGATTCCGACTCGCGACAACGTCGCGTTGCTCGAGCGGTGCATCAAAAGCATTCGCGAGCGAACGGATTATCCCTGCGTTGAAATTGTTATTGTCGATAATGGATCGAGCGAAACCAAGACGCTGGAGTTTTTGCGCGTGCTGGAAGAGGCAAAAATTGCCCGTGTCTTGCGCGACGCCGGCCAGTTTAACTTCAGTCGGCTCAGTAATCACGGCGCCGCGGAAGCCTCTGGCGCGGTCCTCGCGTTCATGAATGATGACGTTGAAGCGGAGGAACGTGGCTGGTTGACGGAAATGGTCAGTCAAATCGCGCGTCCGGAGGTGGGCGCAGTCGGTGCGAGATTATGGTATCCGAACGGGACGCTCCAGCACGGCGGCGTAATTGTCGGTCTGGGTGGCGTCGCGGGCGTTGCTTACCGGGGTATTCCGCGCGGCCACCCCGGCTATTTCAATCGTGCATGGCTTCAGCAGAACTATTCAGTGGTTACGGCCGCGTGCATGCTTGTCCGCAAACGCGTTTTCGAGGAGGCAGGCCGATTCGATGAGGCGCACCTCGGAATCAGTTTCAACGATGTCGATCTTTGCCTCGAACTGCGCAAACGTGGATTTGAGATTGTTTGGACACCCTATGCAAACTTGATTCATCGCGAATCCTCTTCGCGCGGAGATCCTTCCACGCTTGCTCAACAAGAACAGTTTTTTCGCGAGGCTACTTACATGCAGCAAAAATGGGGCGCCGAGTTGCTGTGCGATCCATTTTATAGCCCAAATTTTTCCCTCAACCCGCCTGGATTCGATTTTGCCTGGCCGCCGCGCTGGAAAAGTGGCGGGAAGCTCGAATTCAGTGCAGCCGGCGATGGCGTCGTCCAAACCCACCCATCGTGGCCGACGCTTTTTGGCGCATGAGCCGCGCGCGATAATTCCATTTCTCGCATGCGGAAAACAAAAATCATCTGCACTCTCGACCCAGAATCTGAATCTTTCGCTTAACTTTCCCCTGAGGACGACAAGATGAGTGACTCGAAAAATAAACAACGCTCGCTCGCTTTCTCAGCGTCGGGCGAGCCGCGATTTTGGTGGCACCGTCTGCTGGGCAGCGATTATTTGCCGCCGATCTACGCACTTCTCTCTGAGAATGAGTGGCAACTCATGCGCGACTGGTTCGCCGAGACCAGCCGCGAAAACCTGGTCGGCGAATGCGCCGTGCTACTGATGTCGTTTCTCCAGGGCTTTGTCATGGGCAACATCGTCCGGCGCATCGTCCAGCTGGGAACGCACTCCGGTTACTCGGCGCTGCTACTCGGCTTTTATCTGCGGGAAATGGGTGCGCGGCATGCACTTTTCACTCTAGAGATTGGCGAATCGCTTTGTGAGTATACGCGAAACTGGCTTGGGCGCGCGGGGCTGATGGAAGTGGTCCACGTCGAACATCGCAGCTCGGTTGATCCGTCCTCGGGAACGCTCGCCTGTGAATATCTCGGCGGTGCGCCCGAGTTAGTATTTATCGACAGCTCGCATGAATACGGTGCCACACGCGAGGAGCTCGATTATTGGTATCCGGAGCTCGCTCCCAGCGGACTGATCGTGCTCCATGATACGAGCGAGTTCGCCGTGAGTTTTGATGTCACACGGAAGGGAGGCGTGAAACGTGCACTCGACGAATGGCGCGCCCAGAATCCCGGGGTCGAGTCATTCTCGTTCAACAGAGATGTGCGATCCACGAATACGCCGCTTTCGGTTGGTAAGGATTTTTGTGGGTTTGGCTTGATCTACAAACCGCTCATCAAACCGTTGGTAAATTGACCCCGATGCGGAAGACAAAGATCATTTGCACCCCTAGGCCCGGCCACCGAGAAAGCGGAGACGTTGGATCAATTGATTCAAAAAGGGGCGGACGTTTTCCGGTTCAATATGAGCCATGCCGAACACGGCTGGGTGCGCGTGATGGTGCCGCGCATTCGCCAGCTCGCTGGGAAAACCGGGCGGCCGATCGCAATTTTGCTCGACGCGCAAGGGCCGGCGATTCGCACCGGTGATCTCAAAACGGACCTGGATCTGAAGCGCGGAGATATTCTCGAGTTCACCGTGGGCGGCGCGAAGCCGAAAGAGAAATATTCGGTTGCCGTTAATTTTGATGGATTCGTGAGCGACGTGTCGGTAGGCGACACGGTCCTGGTCGATAACGGCCTGATTAAACTTCTTGGGATCGACCAGGGAAAGAGTCGGGTTCGATGCAAAGTGATGACTCCTGGGAAACTCGGGTCGCGCCGCCACATCAATCTACCGGGTGTGCACGTGAATCTGCCACCTTTGACGAAGAAGGACATTGTTGACCTTAAGCTTGGCGTCCAGCTCGGTGTAGATTTTGTCGGGCTGAGTTTCGCACGGCAGAAGAGCGATCTCGATGAGCTCCGGAATTTTCTTGCGCGGAAGAAGAGCAAAGCCTTGATCGTGGTCAAGATTGAAGACCAATCGGCGGTAAGACAAATCGATGAAATGATTGCCGCCGCCGATGCGGTCATGATCGCGCGCGGCGATCTGGGCATCGAAATCCCGATGGAGGAGCTGCCTATTATTCAGCGTCGGATAGTGAAACACTGCATCCGCTCGGGCAAACCAGTGGTGGTGGCGACGCACATGCTCGAGTCGATGATCACTAACCCGATTCCGACGCGCGCCGAAATTACCGACGTGGCGAACGCTGTTTTTGAACAAGCCGACGCGGTCATGTTAAGCGGTGAGACAACGGTCGGGCGCTATCCGGTTGAATGCGTCCA
Organism: Verrucomicrobiota bacterium; assembly: GCA_003218345.1. Taxonomy (GTDB): domain Bacteria; phylum Verrucomicrobiota; class Verrucomicrobiia; order Chthoniobacterales; family UBA10450; genus Udaeobacter. The sequence goes on from QHNF01000213.1 coordinate 2,991, forward strand.
GATTTTGCATCGCGTGGCCCAGCGTATCGAACGCAGCGGCGGCGGCGGCATTTTAACAGTGGATCCATGACTATGTCTAATTGCACCGTCACCGGCAATTCAGTGGGCGCAACTGGTTTAGCTACGATGTATGGCGGTGGAATTTCGAATGGTGGCAATCTTCAAATTACGAGCAGTACCATTGTGTATAATTCTGCATCAGGCGAAAACGGTGCATTCGGTGGCGGGATTTATAGCCCTGCGCCTACGAGAAGTGACAGCAGTATCATGGCGCTTAACAGTGCTCCTACTGGACCGGACGTTACAGGCGAGGGCGGACTCCAGTCGATGGGCTACAATATCGTTGGTAACAATGCTGACGCTGTCATCAGTTCGCAACCTACAGACCAAATTGGCACCCCGGCCGCTCCAATCGATCCGCTTCTAAGCCCTCTAGCGAATAACGGAGGCCTAACTTTAACCCATGCTCTGCAAGCCGGCAGCCCGGCGATCGACCGTGGTGATCCTGCTGCGCCGCCCGAGGACCAGCGCGGGTATAGCCGTGTGGGTGTTCCGGACGTTGGCGCATTTGAGTATGGCGGAGTAGCCACAATTTTAGCCA
>QHNF01000214.1 GCA_003218345.1 Verrucomicrobiota bacterium
AAAGTCGCCATTATCGGTGCCGGACCGGCAGGTTTGACGGCCGGCTATCTTCTCTCGAAGGAGGAAGTCGATGTTATTGTTTTGGAAGCCGATCCCGTATACGTGGGCGGTATCTCTCGTACAGTTACCTACAATGGCTTTCATTTCGACATCGGCGGACACCGCTTCTTCTCTAAATCCAAGGCGGTCGAAGATCTGTGGACCGAAATTTTGCCCGACGACATGCTCGTGCGCCCGCGTTCCTCGCGCATTTTTTACGGCGGCAAATTTTTCTCCTATCCGTTGAAACCATTCGAAGCGCTGCTCAAGCTCGGCATTTTTAGGTCCGCACTCTGCATTCTTTCGTGGATGAAAGCGCGCCTCTTCCCAGCGCGGGATCCCCGCAATTTCGAAGAGTGGGTAAGCAACCAGTTTGGCGAGCGACTCTTCACCACATTCTTCAAGAGTTATACCGAAAAAGTCTGGGGCATGAGCTGCAAAGAAATTTCGGCCGACTGGGCCGCGCAGCGCATTAAAGGACTTTCACTTGGCAGCGCGATCAAAAATGCGCTTATTCCGCAGCGTTATAACGGGGACCGAACGAAGGTAATTAAGACGCTAATCAATTCCTTTCGCTATCCGCGGAGAGGTCCAGGCATGATGTGGCAGGCGTGCGCGGAAAAGATGAAGGCGCTTGGCGGCAAGCTTGAGATGGGCTGCAGAGTAACTCGCTGTTCCTACGAAGAAGCCACTGGCAGGTGGGCTGTAGAGTATAAGGATCGAAACAGCAATCTACACACGATAGAAGCCGAACACATCATCTCCTCCGCCCCGATGCGAGAGCTGGTTTGTGGATTGTCGCCGAAAGTGAGCGAGCGCACAAAGCACGCAGGCGAGAGCCTTAAGTATCGTGATTTCATTACGGTGATGTTGATCTTGAAAGATCGGCATATGTTCGACGACAATTGGATCTACATTCACGACCCCAGCGTCAAAGTGGGTCGTGTCCAAAACTTCCGCTCTTGGTCGCCGGAGATGGTGCCTGAAGCAGACAAAGTTTGCTACGGCCTCGAATATTTCTGTTTCGAACATGACGGACTTTGGGCTTCGCGCGATAGCGACTTGATTGAGCTCGCCAGGCGCGAGCTGGTTAAGATTGGACTGGCTAGGGAAGGGGACTTCTTAGATGGCTGCGTTGTTCGCCAGAAAAAGGCATACCCTGTTTACGATGACGATTACGCGCGGCACGTCGCCGCCATCCGCGAAGAGCTGGACCGTCGTTATCCGAACCTGCACCTCGTCGGTCGCAACGGCATGCATAAATACAACAATCAGGACCACGCCATGATGACCGCCATGTTGTGCGTCGAAAATATTCTCGCGGACGCCAAGCTTTACGATCTCTGGCAGGTCAACAGCGACGCCGAGTATCACGAAGCCGGTCCTGCGGCAGCTGAAGAAGCAGCCGGTCCGGGGCTACGGCTTGTTCCGACACGCGTCGTCGCTGCTCCCGAGCTCGCACCCGAGGGGTGAGCGCCCGTCTTCTCGACATTGATGGTCATCCTGAGCCCGGAACCGTTTCGGGGCCAAGAGCTTCACATAAACACGAGTTGCTTACGTGCTTCTATCAACATTCTCCACGAGCGAACGCTTCGTGGAAGTTTTCTTGCCGTTCGGACAGTGCCCGCGAGTAGGAGAGATCCTTCGTCGTCTTCGCGACTCGGGGTGACAGCCCGTTAGTCCGAAAAATCTTCCACTGGCGGACAAGAACAGAACAAATTCCGGTCGCCGTAAACATTGTCGATTCTGGCGACGGCTGGCCAGAATTTGTGTTCGCGCGTCCACGGCGCCGGGAAAGCCGCTTGTTCGCGCGTGTAGGGGCGGTCCCAATTTTCCGAAGCGATTTGCTGAGCGGTGTGAGGCGCGTTTTTTAACAAATTGTTTGCCCAGTCCATCTTTCCCTTGGCGACCGCCTCGATTTCCGCGTGGATGGAGATCATCGCGTCGCAAAAACGATCGAGCTCGTGTTTTGGTTCGCTCTCGGTGGGCTCGATCATCATCGTCCCGGCCACTGGCCACGAAACCGTCGGCGCGTGAAATCCGTAATCCATCAGCCGTTTCGCCACATCTTCGACCTCAATGCCTGCGCTTTTCCATTGGCGAAGATCGACAATACACTCATGCGCTACGAGTCCGCGTTTGCCTTTGAAAAGCACGGGAAAATAAGGATCAAGTCGTTTGGCGATATAATTCGCATTCAAGATCGCGATTTCGCTTGCTCGCCTTAATCCCTCCGCGCCCATCATGCGGATGTACATCCATGTGATTGTGAGAATACTCGCGCTGCCGAACGGCGCCGCAGCGACGTTGCCGACTTTTCCGCTGCCGTGGCGATAGTTTGATCCATTGTCAGCTGGCGGCCGTTTGCCGTGTTCACCTTCGCCAAAGACGATTTCGCGGGTTTGAGGATCGAGGATGAATTCTCTCGGCAAAAACGTGGCAAGATGTTTGGCAACACCGATAGGTCCAACCCCGGGACCGCCGCCGCCATGCGGGATGCAGAAGGTCTTGTGCAAATTCAGATGACAGACGTCTGCGCCATAATCGCCCGGGCGGCAAAGACCGACCTGCGCGTTCATATTCGCGCCGTCCATGTAAACCTGACCACCGTGGGAGTGCATGATCTCGCAAATTTCACGGATGGTAGGTTCGAAAACGCCGTGCGTGGAAGGATACGTTACCATCAGCGCGGCGAGATTGCGCGCGTGTTCATCTGCTCTTGCACGTAGGTCAGCGAGATCGACATCTCCATCTTTCAAACAAGCGACCGAGACAACTTTAAAACCAGCCATGATCGCGCTGGCCGGGTTCGTGCCGTGGGCCGACGTCGGGATAAGGCAAACATTGCGATGCGCTTCGTTGCGCGAGGCGTGATACTCGCGGATCGCCAGCAAACCAGCGAATTCGCCTTGTGATCCGGCGTTGGGTTGCAGCGATACAGCAGCGAAACCGGTGATTTCAGCAAGCCAATCTTCGAGCTGCTTGCAAATCTCCATGTATCCAACGGTTTGTTCGGCGGGCGCGAATGGATGCAGCTTGGAAATTTCCGGCCACGACATCGGAAACATTTCTGCTGTGGCATTTAATTTCATCGTGCACGAACCCAGCGGGATCATCGAAGAAGTCAGCGAAAGATCTCGCGATTCGAGCTTTTTTAGATAACGCAGCATTTCCGTCTCGGTGTCGTGAGCATTGAAGACAGGATGGCTGAGGAATTGAGAAGTCCGGAGTGCGAACTGCGGAATACGCAGCGGCGGTTCGCCTAAATCGTCATCGGGAAAATCGCGTACCGTCGTGCCGCGAAAAACCGACATTAGCAGCTCGATATCCCGGCTGGTCGTTGTTTCGT
>QHNF01000221.1 GCA_003218345.1 Verrucomicrobiota bacterium
AAATCGTCCCAATCCCAAGGATGGCGCCGTCGGTCCGCACCATTCCGCCAACAACTCTCGCGATGGCACAATCGACGTTGCTGCTGGATAACGAACTCCGCTTCACGAGCGTTGCGACGGTCTGTGCGAGATATCTGTTGCAGTTCTCGTCGATCAATCCTGGCTGAATAACAGGATCACCCGTCTGGGCGATTCTATTGTTGCCTCCGAGGACGATGTCTCCCTCCAAAACATGACACGCGCTTAAGACGTACTGCGTAGTTCCGATCCGCACAAGCGCCCCAAGCGTGCCGCCGCAGCAGTACCCGTTTGCAAGGTCGTACGTCCAGCCACCGGAAGTCCCGAGCCAAATCGGTGGCGTTTGCCTTTGCGTGTTACCCATGGCGCGGATTTCGTCCATCAACTCAACCTGCACGGGTGTTCCCCGAATTTCTTGCGGAATATTGAGAATTGCCTCACCCGCCTTCGCTGCCTTTCTGTCGACATAAACGGTCAGCACCGGATTGCCCGCTGGGTCGACGCTGATGGCCGTCCCTAAAATTTCCGGCTGCTGCATCAGCGCGGGCGTGACCTCTTCTTGAACGGCCTTCACTGCTTGTACGGCAGCATGCCTTTCATCGAGAATATCCGCGGCTGGAGTAGCGAATCCGCTAACTGCGAGGAGAACAAAAACAATCGGCGCGAACAGCTTCGCCACGGGGAAAACGAATCGATTAATTGAAAACATCAATGGAAGGTTAGATTCGATTTTGCAGTCGTGATTATTAACATATCGTTTCTAAATGGCAAGCGTAAGAACTCGTTGGGGTTTTGGTCGCGCAACACAGCCAGCCTATGTGATTGCTGCGATCAAATTGCGTGAATGTTGTTCTTCGTTTCACACTGGTCGCTGTATTGATTTCAAGCGGCGTTCTTCCGGCGTCAGCGAGGAAAAAGACGAGCCGGGCGCGACCTCCAAGTAAGGCCGACATTGCAGCGGCCACTCGCCTGCAAGTCTTTCTTGACCGCGCCAATTTTAGCCCCGGTAAACTCGATGGTCGTTACAACGAATTCACCTGGAAAGCGCTTGCGCTTTATCGCCAGTCCCGCGGAGAACAATCGCAAACTCCGCCGCCACAAGCCAACGCGAAGTCGAACGTCGCGCCGGATGCCACGGGCCTTGATCTCGCCAGCGTCGAGCCGGTTTTCATTCCGTACACCGTTACCGAAGCGGACCTCCAAAGTGTTGGACCATTTCCAAACAAAGTGGCTGAGCAGGCAAAGCTAAAATTTCTCCCGTACCATGATGCAGCCGAAGCCATCGCAGAGAAGTTTCACAGCGACATCCATTTTCTCGAACAACTCAATCCCGGAAAGCTGAAAACAATCAAGCCTGGCGACCAGCTCATGGTCCCGAACGTCGAGCCGTTTGAGCTCGCCTCGGTAAAAGACATTAAGCCAGGCAGCGAAATCACAGCAACGGCCGCCAATGACATCGAAGAGCAATCCGATGGGCAAGCTGGAAATCCCGACGAAAACAAGCGCGCAACTGCAAATATCGCCGTGAAAATCGACACCAAAACGAACATGCTCGGGGTATTGCAAGACGACAAACTGATCGCGTCCTATCCGGTTACGATCGGTTCCGCGCAGACGGCCTCACCCATTGGCGAATGGAAAGTGCGGCGCATCACCAAAATGCCCACTTTTCGTTATGATAAAGAGATGCTTCGACATGGCACGCGCAGCGGCAATTTTTATCTACTCCCGCCCGGCCCGCGGAATCCCGCCGGCATAATGTGGATTGCACTGAATAAAAAAGGAATCGGCATTCACGCCACCAACGCTCCCGATTCGATTGGCCGCGCCGCAAGCCACGGTTGTATTCGTCTGGCCAATTGGGATGTGGTGCGGCTTGCCACGAAAATAAAAAGCGGCGACAGCGTTTCCATTCATTAAAGTCGCAGGGATGAGTGAAACGCTCGCTTCTAGAGCATTAAACGTTCTCCACGAGTGGGTCCAATCGGAAGCCCTGCGAAAACATTGCTATGCCGTAGCCGATTCGATGAAGCATTTCGCCAAATTGCGCGACGAAGATGTTGATCTTTGGGAAGCGGTGGGACTGTTACACGACATGGATTATGAGCGGTATCCGAATCTGGAACACGACGCGACCGAAGGCCATCCATTCGTCGGCGTAGCGTGGCTGCGCGAGCATGGCTGGAGCGAGGAAATTTGCCACGCGATTCTTTCCCACGCGGATTACGCGAACGTCTCGCGCGAGACGCTCATGGAGAAAACGCTCTACGCCGTTGACGAACTGAGCAGCTTTATTATTGCGGTAGCGCTCGTTCGCCCGACAAAGAGCATTCACGAGGTCGATGTTCGAGCAGTGAAAAAGAAGATGAAAGACAAAGCGTTCGCTCGCGCCGTGAATCGCGACGACATCCTGCGCGGTGCGCAAGAACTGGGCAGGCCTCTCGACGAAGTCATTGCGGAAGTTATCGCAGCGCTTAACGCCGACGCGGAGCGGCTGGGTCTCGCTGGCATCGTAAGTTAGTCGACTGTCGGACCTTCTTTTTCGACAACTTTTCGCCAGTTGCTGGGGAAAGATATCGGCTTTGAGATGATTGATGCCGGCAAGATCAACATCGCGCGCCTGCTCGAGCCGGTAGCGATGCTCTGGATTCGTCTCGCCTTTACGACTCGGCTTGGACGCGATTTCGCGTTCAAGCTTCTCCGCCGCTGAGGTGCTCGTCCACCAGCCCCACAAACAGCAGGCACCCCCGACTTCTACAATTTTTCGGCGACAATTTCCAGAACCAGCGGGGTAATCATTAATGCATTCGGATTCGCTTCGGCACTCGCCAAGTCGCCGCGGACTTCGTCGGCGAAGTTTTGATCGATCCGGCCCATCTCCATTAGGCGCGGAAGATAAATTTCAATGAACGTTGCAGGCCACTGCCACATGTAGTCGTTCGGCCGCACACAGAAGATCTGCGGTGTCGCCGAGCGAATGGCAAAATCGTTTGTCGAAAGCAGGCCTGGCAATCCGGCAGCGCCATCCGGCTCACCACCTGATTCACGCCACGTTTCAATCACATGTTCCCGGAACTTTTCCTGATTCGTTAAACGCGGCAAAAAATGCCACGTCTCGTAATGACCGTATTCGTGGAAGATGGCGATACTGCGTTTTGGCATCACGCCACTCAGTTTTCTGATCAATGACGACGGGTCGCTAACGAACGACAGGACCCATCGGCACCAGGCAAAATCGTAATCTCCTTTCGGCAATTCGTCCGTCATTAAATCCAGCTCACGAATCTTCACATTCGCGAGCGATCGCGCGCGGCAGGTTTCTCCCATCGCGTGGATGAAATTCTTCGAGCGTTCCAGCGCAACTATTTGGCCGGTTGGCCCCACAATCTCCGCAAGATCAACAGTCGCATAGCCGGGGCCTGCACCCAGATCGAGGACATGTTTGCCCACGGTAATACCGGCCTTTTGCCAGCAATCTAAAACGACCGGACGCCACACACGATGTTGTAATCCCAGTCTCGCCAATTCCTCTTCGTGCGTGCCAAGAACGTAATCGCGATCCCCTGCCATTCTTGACGGTTACTAATTGCGGCAAGAATACAATGCGATTGTTGCGGCGTGTAGTCGCTACTCTGTCACCCGCAGAAGGACTGCGTTCGCATTCGACATCTGACTGGGGCTGGTATTTCGTTCATTATCACTGACGATTCCATGAAAGGCGCTGATATCGGATCCATGGACTACATCATCCGACCGCTCCAA
>QHNF01000222.1 GCA_003218345.1 Verrucomicrobiota bacterium
AGAGATGCACGGACACAACGCTCCGAGCGATTCCTGAGCGCTCCGCGAGCTTGAGCTCATTCCAGTGTCGCAAATAAAGGAGCCGACATAACAGCTGTGATGAGAGCCTATTATGAACTCGCAAATTCCGGAGCGCGTCTGGCATTGCACAAAATAAAACGTCCGAAGGCGCTCGCTGGCCGTAATTTTTTTGAAAAAATACTCAAGATGCTGTTGCGCTGTCCAATTCTTCTTCGACGCCACACCTGTGTTGAATTTGCTGTCGGTGA
>QHNF01000223.1 GCA_003218345.1 Verrucomicrobiota bacterium
CGATCTGTTCATTCTCCGCCAATGTCTGAAACACAAGCGCCGCCGCAATTACCAAAATCCCAGCCCTCATTTGGAAGGCGGCACAGCACGATTATCAAGCTACTCGGCGTCGGCGCGCTCGTTCTCGTGTTGTTGATTCCGCTGGTAATGATCAGGGGTGTATTGAGCGATCGACTTTCGCGGCGCAATGAAGCGGTGGCCGATATCACTTCGTCCTGGGGTAAGGAACAGAACGTAATTGTGCCGGTGCTTGGGATTCCGTATCAATACAAATTAAAGCGGTGAAGGAAATGCCTGCTCCTGACGGAAAGATGGAGCGACGCGAAGTGGAGGAAACTACGACCGCAGCCGCGTATTTCCTGCCGGAGACGCTGCACATCATGGGCGACGCGCAAACGCAGATGTTACATCGAGGCATTTACAATGCGGCGGTTTTTCGCGCACAGGTGACGCTCTCTGGAAAATTTGCGCCGCCCGATTTCGGCCCGCTCAAGATCGATGTTAAGGATGTGCAATGGAAAGACGCGTTCGTCACGATCGCGGTAAACGATTTGCGCGGAACACGCGAAGGAATAGTGCTCAACTGGGGTGGCACCAAGCGCCCGCTGCTGCCCGGCTCGCAAGTTCCAGGTTACACCACGGGCGCGACCGCATCGCTCGGAACTGACAAGCCGATTGCGAGCGAAATCGAATTTTCGATTCCACTCGATTTCAATGGCAGCGAGGGAATCTTCTTTGCGCCTTTTGGGTTGCAGAATGAGGCGACTTTGAAATCGAATTGGGCTGATCCGGCCTTTCGCGGCGCGTTTTTGCCCGCGGAACGGTCGGTGCGTCCGGATGGCTTTGATGCGAAGTGGAAAGTCTCATATTACGGTCGCGATTACCCGCAATCATGGACGAGCCGTGCCGGCAACGAGCGATTCACGACGCAATCCGTTTCAAATTCGCTTTTCAGTGTCCAGCTCTTGTCAATTCTGGACGCGTATCGTTACGTCGAACGCTCGATCAAATACGGTGTACTTTTTCTCGTGCTTGTTTTCACGACGTTCTTCCTCTTCGAAGTCACGGCGCGACAGAAGATTCATCCGTTTCAATATCTGATGGTCGGCGCGGCGCTCTGTCTGTTTTATCTGCTGTTGTTGTCGATTTCAGAATTTATCGGATTCGGTTGGGCGTATCTGATCGCGGTCGTTGCATCGACACTATTGATCACCTGGTATTGCCGGTTCTTCCTGGGCGGCGGCGTGCGAACATTCATGATCGGCGCAGGTCTCGCGGGTGTTTATACATTTCTCTATATCACCTTGCGGCAGCAAGACTACGCCTTGCTCATGGGCGCAATTGCGCTCTTTATCGTGCTGGCGATCGTAATGTACGTGACGCGCAAAGTGGATTGGTACGCGCGGGACGCGAGCTAAGACCGAGAGAAGAGCGAAGTGAAGGAGAACGCCGGGTTACAGAACGTCTAGCGTCAGGCGTCGGGGCGGAGAGGATCGCGATTGACAGAATGACCGCATTTTCATATCACGCCGCTTTCGCTCTCCACTCTTGCTAGGCTGAAAATATTCCCCGATCATGGCTGAATTTTCTGTCAACCCGAAGCGTTTTGATCCCTACAAGAACTTTAAGTTCCGCATCAAGTGGGACGGTCGCTACGTTGCTGGAGTCAGCAAGATAAGTGACTGCGGCGTACGACTGAAGTTATCCAGCATCGCGAAGGAGGCGATCCGAGCAGCAGCCGCAAATCTCCGGGCCTCACCGAATATGCGCCGATCACGCTTGAGCGTGGTGTTACCCACGACCCTGAGTTCGAGAAGATTTCCGCAAAGACATCATTCTCTAGCTTTACAATGAGGCCGGACAACTCGTCCTCGCCTACAAGATTTACCGCTGCTGGGCTTCAGAATATCAAATACTTCCCGACTTGACGCGAACGCGAATGCCATCGCTATCGAGCAGCTCAAACTGGAGAATGAAGGTTGGGAACGAGACCAGTCGGTAAGGGAGCCGGTCGAGCCATCTTCAAGAAAACCGTAACCAATCCTGGGGGTCAACAGCCTAGTTTGACTGCGGAACAATAAAGTCGTGATTGTGCCGATCTCGTTTCGTGGAGGATTTTATGCCGGATTAGCCGTCGCGTTTTGCATTGCGCTCTACCTCGTCTGGCTCTGGCAACCTGAGCGTCAGGTCCAGCGTCACACTGAAAATTTCTTTCACGCGATTGAACACAAAAACTGGGCGGCCGCGGCCGATTTTATCGGGAGCGATTATCAAGACCAATGGGGCGACGATCGGGCGCGTGTTCTCGAGCGCATGCGCGAAGGCTTTCGATACCTTCGCGGCCCAAGGCTCATCGCGCCTCATCCAAATGTGCAGGTTAAGACGCGGCGCGCGGTGTGGAGCAGCAAGATTATGGTCTATAGCACTGACGATGAAGCGATGGAATTTCTCGACGAACGCGTCAATTCGCTGCCCACGCCCTTCGAGTTCGAGTGGCATCGTCTGTCTGGCAAACCTTGGGATTGGAAACTCGCGCGAGTGAGCAATTCGGCATTCGAAATCCCAGCGGATACTTACTGAAGAACTGAAGAATCGATAGCCTTACGCGGGCAGCCTGCTATTTGCCGAGAGCCTGGCGCAACTGCGTCTTGGCAGATTCCACCTCACGCGGTGGTTGTTGGCAAAGCAGAATCCCCGGAGCTTTTCCCCCTGGTAATAGCGAACAACGAATTTTTTCTTCCCATAGGTACCGTGAAGATCGACACGGGTCGTCAGCACGCTGAAGTCCCCAACAAAATCCATGTGCAAGTCGAACATCTCTGTCCAGAAGTAGGGGACCTGCTCGTAGCGGATGCGCTTTTTGCCCGTCATGTTAGCGCCTGCGATAAGGCCCTGGCTTCGGGCGTTCTCCCAATGGGTCTGCCGCCGCACGCCGCCCATTATCCGATCTGGATAAAATGCCAGGTCGCCTACAGCATAAATCCCTTTTTCTTCTGTCTCGAGATATTCAGTGACCGGCGATCCGTGCGGTCCCGCCAGAGGCGTGTTGCGGACAAGCTCGAGGTTTGGCTCTGCGCCGCAGGCGACCACAGCGAGGCCGACTGGGAATCGGTTGCCACTTTTTGTCTGGATATTGCGCAGAACGGTCTTGCCCTCAAAGCCATTAAGGCTTTCGCTCATCGACATGCTTACCCCGTGTCTTGCAAAATAATCGGTGAGCCACGCGCCGATTTCCGGATCCAGATAGCGGTCCAACAAATAAGAATCGCGATGCATGAGACCAACCTTTAGTTTCATCATTCGCAAACTCGCTGCCGCCTCGCATGCGAGTAATCCGCCACCCACGACCATGACGCCTTTCTCCAGGCTTGCCATCTCTTTCAAAGCGAGTGCGTCGCGAAGCGTTCGCAGGTAAATCACGTTGCCCAGATTGGTTCCAGCTACCGGGGGACGGACCGGACGGCTGCCCATTGCCAGGCACGCTTTGTTGAATTCAATGCTTTCGCCATTGGCCAGCACAGCCAGACGCCGGTCGATGTTGAACTGCGTTACCACCGTGCCAAATCGCGTCTCAATTTTGTGCGCTTCGTACCAGGATTCATTTGGTTCCTGCAATTTTTTGAGCTGCGGATCTTTTTCCCGCAAAAAACTTTTCGAGAGGATCCAGCGCTTGTAAGGCGGAAACACTTCGGCCGCGACCAACGTGACAGTCCCGCGTTTGTCGTGGCGGCGTATTCCTTCGCATGCGCTGGCCCCGCCAATACCGCCACCGATGATGAGATAGTCGCGCTGAATCATATGGGAAACTCGCACGATAATTTCGACGCTGGTGCGCCGACAAGTTAAATCGTCAAAAGTCCTTAAAACGGCTGCGGGATTTCCGATTTAAGGCTTTGGTTATCAGCTTTCCTACCTCTTGTTCTCGTCACAGTACCGCGCGGCAAATAATTACCGACGCAACGACGCCCGTGAGATCGGCCAGCAAACCCGCCGGGATCGCGTGTCGCGTTTGTTTTATTCCCACGGCTCCAAAGTAAACCGCCGCAACGTAAAACGTGGTCTCCGTGCTTCCATAGATCGTCGCCGCCGTCAGACTAACGATATTGTCGGGCCCCAGCCGATGCACAATGTCCGTGAGTAGAGCGAGCGTCGCGCTTCCGCTCAAAGGCCGCATCAAGGCAAGCGGGAGGAGGTCTGTTGGAAATTGCAGCGGCGTCAAAATTGGTGCAAGCAGACGGCTCAACAAATCGATTCCGCCGGCGCCTTTGAACATGCCAATCGCCACAAGCATCGTCACGAGAAACGGAATGATTTTTAGAATCACGCCGAAGCCTTCTTTCGCACCCTCGACAAACTCATCATAAACTTTCACACCACGACCCGCAGCGTAGAGCGGAAAGAAGCTGAGCAGAAACGGTATCGCCAAAATTGACAAAGCGTTTACGCTCCGGACAAAGACATTCTGCGCCGCTGCTGCTGGAGCCATTGCAATACCGAACACGGTTGGCGCCACCATCCGCACAAACAATGCGATGAAGAGGATAATCAGTGCACTCAGCGCAATTAGACCCAGGACAGACAATCTTCTCGGCGGTTCCTGCAAGGCAACGCTGCTACTGTAGGCCGGGTTGGTGACTCCGGCTTGGCTTACGCCGGCGTCTTCTTTAATTTCCGCTTTCTCAAAATTCTGCTCGATCGTCGTTCTCTGATCTAACGGCGAAATTCGAAAAATCGGCAATTTTTCAAAGAGTTTCACTGAAACGATTGCCACGCCTGCGGCGCAAAGTGTCGCGAGCAGTGCCGTGCCTACAATTGCGGTCGGCCGTGTTGATCCGGACGCGGCCAGAATGGCGATTGCGGTCGCAGGAATCAATTGCACAGAACTCGTATTGATCGCCAGGAATGTGCACATGGCATTTGTTGCCACGCCGGGTCGAGGGTTGAGCGATTCCAAATCGCGCATCGCGCGCAAGCCGAGTGGAGTAGCGGCGTTTCCGAGGCCAAGCATGTTCGCCGCCATGTTCATTACCATCGATCCCATTGCCGGATGTTCCGGTGGAACGTCCGGGAAAAGCCGGCGCATGACTGGGCGCAGACCGCGCGCAATTCGTTGAACAAGGCCGGCGCGCTCGGCCAAACGCATTAGACCCAGCCATAGTGCCATTATCCCGATAAGCCCCAACGCAATCGTGACGGCGGTTTTCGCGCCATCGAGCGCACCCTCGGTCACATCTTTGAACCGGTCATTCCAGCCGCCGATCGCCACCGCGAGCAAGACAAGCGCGAGCCAAATGTAATTCAGCACGCGTGCTGTTCTAGCCACATCGCTGTGCGACGTCCAGTCTTAGACGTGCCACAGGCGCATGGCTACAGCCGATATTGTGATTGCGTTATCGAACTTTTTCTCAGCACACTCGCGCCATGAACGAATCCGTGACTCAAATCAAAGACACCACCGGAAATCCCGCTCCGCTTGGCCTGCTTGGTTTCGGCATGACCACCGTGTTGCTCAACCTGCACAACGCCGGCTTCTATGAACTCAACAGCATGATTCTGGCGATGGGGATTTGCTATGGCGGCGCTGCGCAAATTGTCGCCGGAATTATGGAGTGGAGGAAAGGCAACACCTTTGCAACGACCGCGTTTCTTTCCTATGGCCTGTTCTGGCTCTCACTCGTCGCGCTAATTGTCGTGGCGAAATTGGGATGGGGTGCAGCCTCTAACGATACGGCAATGGCTGCGTATTTGGCCATGTGGGGATTGTTCACCGCCGTTATGTTCATCGGCACGTTGCGGCTTAACCGCGCCTTACAAGTGGTGTTCGCAACGCTGACGATTTTGTTCCTCATGCTTGCCATTGGTGATTTCACTAACGCGAGTCCCGGATTCAAACACGCCACTGGTTACGAAGGAATCTTTTGCGGTTTCGCTGCGATCTACGCCGGCCTCGCGCAAGTGCTCAACGAATTGTATGGGAAAACCGTGTTGCCGCTCGGACCGGTGCAGAAATAATCGTGCTCGGGTTCTTAGCGTCGGCGACCGTAGAAAGGACGATTGAGTCAATCGCCCCTACCTTTCAGAAGGGTTGCCGCGAGTTCGAGCGCCGATTCGCTTTTGCCACCCAACATGCGCGCGATTTCTTCCTGTCGGCTTTTTCCACGGACTGCGCGCAATTGCGAATAGGTGCGGCCGCGGATGATTTCCTTTGTCACCACAAAATGTGAAGATGCACTCGCGGCGACCTGCGGCAGATGCGTGATGCAAATCACTTGATGATCGCGGCCCAAGGTTTGCATTTTCGCTCCGACTGCGCGCGCGATTTCCCCGCCAACGTTTGTATCTATTTCGTCAAACACGAGCAGCGGAATGGCGTCATGCGCCGCTAGGGCAGATTTGATGGCTAGCATCAGCCGAGAGATTTCGCCGCTCGATGCGATGGCGCGAAGCGGCTTCAGCGGTTCGCTGG
>QHNF01000224.1 GCA_003218345.1 Verrucomicrobiota bacterium
GACAAGCGACGACTTACTCAAACAGACTGGAGTTTCTTGCAGAAGCGGCGGTCGGCGCCGCAATCAGGTTTGGTTTACGACACGTTCTACCGTCAGGGTGAATGGGTTGCAGCCGGTAAACCGGTGGTCGCGCTGTTGCCACCGCAAAACATCAAGGTGCGCGCTTTCGTTCCGGAAACGCGCATTGGCTCGATCCAGTACGGCGACGGCGTGCGCATCACAGTCGATGGCGTGCGCGATCCTTTCATCGGCAAGGTGAGCTACATCTCGCCACGCGCCGAGTACACGCCACCGGTTATTTACAGCAGGGAAACCCGGGACAAGCTCGTCTTCATGGTCGAAGCAGTGTTCGATCCCGCCACCGCGGCCAACCTTCATCCCGGTCAGCCCGTGGATGTGCAATTTGAATCCAAGTCATGAATGGCGAACCAGTCATCGACGTGCGCGGAATGACGAAGCGCTTCGGCGATCGCACAGTGGTCGATCATGTCGATCTAACTGTGCGTGCCGGCGAGATCTTCGGGTTCCTCGGTCCTAATGGCAGCGGCAAGACCACGTTCCTGCGGATGTTGTGCGGATTGCTTCGGGCGGACGATGGAAGCGGCACGTGCCTCGGTCACGACGTGATTGCCGAGAGCGAAGCGATCAAGCGCGAAGTCGGCTACATGACACAGCGATTCAGTTTTTGGGAAGACCTGAGCATTGCGGAGAATCTCGATTTTGTCGCGCGGATGTACGAAGTGAGAAATCGGCGACAAACCGTGCGCGAGAGCCTCGAGCAACTCGGCCTTGCAGGGCGCAAAAATCAGCTCGCAGGCCAGCTCTCGGGCGGATGGAAACAACGGCTGGCACTGGCCGCGTGTCTCATTCACAAACCGAAACTGCTTTTGCTTGATGAACCGACAGCCGGTGTCGATCCAAAAGCACGCCGCGATTTCTGGGATGAGATTCATCGTCTCGCCGGCGAGGGCCTGACGGTTTTGATTACGACTCATTATATGGACGAGGCCGAACGCTGCCATCGGCTCGCCTACATTGCATACGGCAAACTGTTGACGCACGGCACGGTCGATGAAGTCGTCGGAAACGAATGCCTAACGACTTGGTCCGTGAGCGGTCAGGACTTACCCGGGTTGACCGAACAATTGCGCCAACGTCCCGGCGTGGAGCAGACGGTGGCGTTCGGCAACATGTTGCACGTGAGCGGAGCGGACGCTGCAACACTTGAGCAGGCGATATCGCCATTCCGCACCAATCAATACCAATGGCGTCAGGTCGAGTCCGGACTAGAGGACGTCTTCATCCATCTCATGGACAAGTCGAAGGAGAATTCTTCGCCATGAAAAACTCCCGCATATTTTCGATAGCGCGGTTTCGCGCGATGCTGGCGAAGGAATTCATCCAGATGCGCCGCGATCGTCTGACGTTCGCGATGATGATCGGTATTCCGTTGCTCCAGCTCATTCTGTTCGGCTACGCCATCAATGCGGATCCGAAACATTTGCCTGCGGCCGTTCTTGTGGCCGATCACGGCCCCCAAGGTCGCACTTTGTTTTCGGCACTTCAGAACAGCGGCTATTACGATCTGGTCCGCCAGGTAAAAAGCGAAGCCGAAGGCCGCGATTTGCTCGCACGAGGCAGTGTGCAATTCGTCATTAACATTCCGGAAAATTTCAGCCGCGATTTTATCCGCGGTGATCGGCCGGAGCTTCTCGTGGAAGCGGATGCGACCGATCCGGGAACGACCGGCAACGCAATCGGATCGTTATCGACTGCGTTGAATACCGCGCTGCAAAGTGATTTGAAAGGCTCTCTCGAACCGCTCGCTGTAAACGACGGTCCGTTCGATTTGCGTGTGCACGCGCTCTACAATCCCGAAGCAATCACACATTACAACATTGTGCCGGGACTTATGGGAGTGTGATTTTAGTCACCGGGCTGGCGATTACTCGCGAGCGGGAGCGTGGAACAATGGAAAATCTTCTCTCCATGCCTACGCGCCCGATCGAAGTCCTCGTCGGCAAACTCGTTCCTTACATTTTGGTCGGCTACGTCCAGGTGACGTTAATTCTCATCGCTTCCCGGTTCCTTTTTCATGTGCCGATGTTCGGCAGTCTGTGGTTACTACTGGTGGCCGCTGCTCTTTTCATCGTCTCAAATCTTGCTGTAGGGATCACGTTTTCCACCATTGCCCAGAACCAACTTCAAGCCATGCAAATGACTTTCTTTTTCTTTTTGCCTTCGCTGTTGCTTTCCGGATTCGCATTTCCGTTTCGTGGAATGCCTGGCTGGGCGCAGGCAATTGGCGAAGTGTTGCCGTTAACTCATTTCGTCCGAATCGTCCGCGGCATTCTCTTGAAGGGAAACGGAATCGGGAACATTGGGTCGGAACTCTGGCCCATCGCAGTCTTCGCGGTCGTCGCGATGTTCATCGCGATGAAACGTTACAGGCAGACTTTGGATTAGAACTAATGATTACAACAGAAAGGAATCGATCATGAAATCACGAGATAAACTTAATCAAGAATTGCGACAAACCATCTTGTCCTTACCCGGTGTGACGGAGCGGCAGAATGCGGGAATCCACGAAGACGCGTTTTTTGTCGGACGCACAATGTTCATGCATATCCATGGCCGCGGTCACTGCGACATTCGACTGTCGAAAGATGATCAGAAGCGGGTTCTTGCAGAAGGCAAAGCACGCACGCACCGCTGGGCGCCGGAAGCAGGATACGTCGCGTTCATTGTGGACGATGAACAGGATTTGGAACCGGCAATGGATCTGATTCGGCTGTCTCATCATCATTTTGCCGGCAATCAGGGCGTTCTGATAACTGAACACCAACAGGACTAACAACGATCGTAATAACAAGGAAGCGATTATGAAACTATTTGTTATAGGAGCGACTGGCCGCACCGGCCGCGAGATTGTTCAGCAAGCTCTCGAAAAAGGACATTATGTCACTGCGTTTGTTCGGTCACCGGAGGGTAGTAGCTTAACGAATGAGCGGCTTACCGTCCTCAAGGGAAATGTTGTGGACGAAAATCAACTCTTTGAAGCAATGCAAAAACATGACGCAGTCCTATCGGCATTAGGACCGCGCAAAGTCTTCAAACCAAGCTCGCTTCTCCACGACAGCGCACTTGCTACTACGCGGGCAATGAGCCGTTCAGGAGTTAGGCGGCTTGTTATTCTTTCGGCTGCAGCGCATTTTCCCGGGATTCCCAATCGGATCGTAAGTTTTGTCCTGCGCGGTCATATGCGCGATTCGCGTGCCATGGAAGCAATTGTGCAAGCTAGCGGCCTCGACTGGACAATCGCTCGACCTCCACGTCTCACTGAGGAAAACTACACGAGCTATCGAAGCCGGGAGGGTGCCGCGCCCAAGATGGGTTTCACGCTGGCCCGCAAAGCGGTTGCAGCATTCATGCTCGACGCGATCGAGCAACAGAAACATTTTCACAAAATCGTGGGCATCGCGAAGTAACCGCTGGAGCTCCCACCATGTTTACCGCTTACACCGTCGTCACTCTTCTGGCTGCTGCGGCTAACATCTTCTCGGCCATACTCGATTTCATCCGCTTTAAGCAGATCCTGATTAACATGGCCAGGGTAGGCGTGTCGGAATCGTGGATAACCATTTTTGGTATCCTGAAAGCAGCGGGCGCATTAGGCCTGCTGATCGGCATGAGTGTGCCATTGATCGGGATCGCTGCCGGAAGTGGCCTCGTCCTGTTCTTTGTCAGTGCCATTATCACCCATGTGCGGGCACACGATTACTCATTCGGTCTGGCGATCGTGTTCCTTCTGCTGGCCCTGGCCGCGCTGGTGTTGCGAGTGGCCTCGTTGTGAGCAGCGAGACGCAGGATTCTATGAAACCTTCGTTACTCTGTCTTACGCAGCAACTATCGATAAGACGATCGCGTCCAGCATCGCAGAGATCTGGAGACAGCCTGCTACTCGATCTTTTCCCAGAATCCACGACGGTTCGGAATATTCGGGAAAACAAGTTGGCCTTGGTAGAAGGTGAACGGGCTGGAGCGGTCGTTGCCACCGAACGATAACGTCAGCGTTTTGCCTTCAACGCTCCAATGGCCTGTCACGGGCTCTCTGCGCTCGTAGGCTGTTGCGGTCCAGTTCTCAACAGTACCATTGGAATGAAGGACGAGATGCTCGTCTATCGGGCCCGTATAGCCGATTGTAGTTTTTCGCCAATGACCAATCGGCGTGTTGGCATTTTCCGAAGACGCATCGCTTCTCGCTTGAAATGTGATGATCGCCGAGTCAGCGGCCTCCATCGAAAAGGCAGCGAAAGCAAAAGCGGCACATTGCGCGAACCAGGTAATCTGTCGGAAAAGGTTTCGTCTTCTCATAGGATTCTCCGTGCCGAGTCTGACAGGTAGCGACGACGGATCAAGCTTATTGCAGCGTTTTGTTGCACCAGTTCGAACTCAAACGAATATTCGCTTAGGGTTGAAAGATGGCGGACGCGCACATTATCGAAAAACATCGGTTTCCTTCACCGGCACCGACGCCTCAGGCGCTGTCATGGGACGGCGAGCACCAAGTACTTTGGATGGGTTCGCGCGATCTGCGTCGAATTTATGCAATTGATCCGAAGAAGTGGGGGGTTATCGAGAAGAGAGAAGCGCCCGGTATTCCGTGGGCGGCAGTTGCAATGAACGGGGCGCTTCGCTTTACAATCGGCGAAGGGCCGGACGATGATCGTTACATTCGCGGGTTCACTCTCAAGGGCGGCTTTTCGGAGACGCACCGAATCGCTTGCCCAGAGTTTACCGGTTCATATCTCAGCTTCGACGGTGAGCATCGCGACCGGAAACATTCTCCGCGTTATTGATGTCGGTGCTGAGATCTGCGGCCATACTTTTGTTGATGGCTTGATCTACGTCTTGCGCGGCACAGAACGGCCGAACGAGGAGTGGCGCATCGCGCGTCTAGATCCACAGCAGGACGCGCCAGAAGTAGAGGATATCGCTGTTGTCCCGTTCGCGTCTCGTTCACTGACTTTCGATGGCAAACATTTCTGGTCCAATTATCGCGCCAAGGACATGATCGTTTCATTCGCGCTCCCGACTTGAAAGATGGTCCGAGCTGGACTGGCAGTTAATGCTCGAAGATGGGGTTGTCGGCTATAAGCAGTCGCTAACCCGTCGCTTAAACAACTATCATTAAGTTGAGCATTAGCTTTAAGTCAGGCGTGAGTTCATAATCGGTGTGATGCAGCACAGACCGGTCGGGACGGTAACTTTTCTGTTCACTGATATGGAAGGGTCGAGCAGGGCGTGGGATTCGTATCCGTCTGAAACACGCGCTGCGTTGCAGCGGCATGATGAGATCGTGGCGCGAGAAGTCGAAGCGCATAATGGCGCGATTATTCTGGAGCGCGGCGAAGGCGACAGTGTGTTCGCAGTTTTTACGCGCGGGAGCGATGCTATCGCCACGGCCTTCGAAATTCAGCGCGCATTTCGAAAAGAACCGTGGCCAATTCATGTGCCGGTTCGTGTCCGCATGGCGATTCATACCGGCGAAGCGGTCGCTGATTATCGTGGTCCGGATGTGAATCGCGCCGCGCGCATCCGAGCGATTGGGCATGGCGAGCAGGTTCTTGTTTCAGGTGTCACGGCTGAGATCGTGCGCGGAACGCTCCCCGAAAATGCGGCGCTCATCGACTTGGGTCAGCATCGGCTGCGAGATATCGTCGAGACCGAACACGTGTTCCAATTGGCGCATCCAGAGCTTCGAGAAGAATTTCCGCCGCTCAAATCGCTCGGTAATTTTCGTCAGAACCTGCCAGTCCAACTGACCTCGTTCATTGGGCGGGAACGCGAACGAGAAGCGGTTCGCGCGCTGATCAATGAGAATCGCGTCGTGACACTAGTCGGCTCAGGCGGTTGCGGAAAGACGCGGCTTGCAATCCAGGTTGGAGCGGACTTGCTCGAGCAATTTCCGAACGGCGTGCGTTTTGTAGACCTCGCGCCGCTCCGCGATCCATCGCTTGTTCTTGATGGCATCGCCGCGGTGGTGGAGGTCAAGCTGGAGCAAGACGATGCCAAGGATGATGCGCTGGTTCGAACGCTACAGGGTACGAAGGCGCTGATTATCCTCGACAACTGCGAACATCTCGTGCGGGCATGCGCCGACGCCGTGTTAGTCTTGCTTCGAGCGGGCGAGCACGTGCGCATACTTGCTACAAGCCGCGAACCGCTCGGTCTGACGGGCGAAAGCACATGGCGCGTGCCGTCGCTCTCGGTGCCTGATAGAGCGAAAAGTGTGGAAGAGGTCAGAGCGTCCGAAGCGATTCAGCTGTTCGTCGATAGAGCAGCTGCGGCACGACAAGGATTTGCGCTCAGCGCAGGGAATGCCCAAACGATCGTTGATGTCTGTCGCACGCTCGAAGGCGTGCCGCTCGCAATCGAGTTGGCCGCGGCGCGCGTGAAGGCGTTAAGCCCACGCGAAATTCGGGACCGTTTATCGGATCGATTTCGGCTTTTAACCGGAGGCCGCGGACGCCATCAGACGCTGCGATCGGCGATCGACTGGAGCTACGATCTGCTTTCCGAGGAAGAACGCGGATTGTTCCGGCGGCTATCGGTTTTCGCCGGCAGCTTTGATTTGGCTGCGGTCGAAGCGATCTGGCCGGAGAGTGATTCTCTCGATCGTATCGAGCAGCTCGTGGACAAGTCGCTCGTGACAGTCGAACAACTGAACGACGATACGTTGCGGTATCGGTTGCTCGAAAGTTTGCGGCAGTACGGCGCCGAGCGGCTTGTCGAAGTGGGTGAGGAAGAGGATGCCCGCGAGCGACACTTCAACCATTACTTAGCGATTGCTGAGCGTGCTTACCAACAACGAATCGAAGACGAGGCGGCTTCACTCGCCGCGCTCGAAGCTGACCACGATGATTTCCGTGCGGCCTTGCGGTGGGCGCGTTCGCGTCCGCGGGATCTACTTCGGCTGGCGTCGGCGCTCGGATGGTTCTGGCACTTGCGCTCTCATTATCGCGAGGGAGGAGCGTGGTTGGAGCAAGCACTGGCCGCGAATCCCACGGGCCGCTCGCACGAAAAGGCGCGGGCTCTCTGGGCGCTGAGTATGATTCTCCAGTGGCAGGGCAAAATCGATGCGGCGCGTCCGTTAGCCGAAGAAGGCTTGGAACTGTGGCGAGAAACAGACGACCGATTGGAACTCGCCTTGGCGCTCGAAAGCGTTGGCTGGTCGCAATACACCAAGAACGACTACGTCGCTGCGCTTCGTTTGATGGAGGAGTGCGTTGATCTTTATCGCGAGTTGGGTTCAGAAAAACTCGTGACGCGCGGCCGCGTAGCCGTTGGCCAGATGTTGGCAGCGCTGGGTGATGTTGAGCGCACCGAAATGTTGGCCCGTGAAACGTTGGCGGAGGGTCGTACCCAAGGCGAACCCAAAATCATACATTACTCACTACATTATCTGGCTGATTGCGAACTGTGGCGCGGAGATCCGCAAAAGGCTGTTTCTCTCTACGCAAACAGTCTGCGCGCGGCTCTCGATTATGGAAACGAAATGGAAGCCGCATGCGAAATGCAAGGGATTGCCATGGCTCTCGCCGGCTCGGGACATGAGGAGGAGGGGCTTCGCTTGTATGGCGCGACTTGCGCACAATTGGAGCGGCTGCAAACAACAATGCTCGATGAAATCGCCTTTTGGGTTAACTTCAAAGAGCAATATCTAGAGTCAGCGCGAAAACGAATCGGCACTGCCGCCGCGAAGAAAGCTCACGAGGAAGGTTGTGCCATGGATTGGCAAGATGCGCTGGCATTCGCTGCTGCTGCCAAAGGTGTCGCGGGAGTCGAATGATGCAAACGTTGACGCAATCTGATTATCCGGGTCGCTGGTGGATGATGTTGCCGGATGAGCGCATCGAGTGCCGGCTTTGTCCGCGATTTTGCAAGCTTCATGAAGGGCAGCGTGGGTTTTGCTTCGTTAGGCAGCGGGTGGGCGATGGAATGGTTCTGACGACTTATGGGCGGAGCAGCGGGTTTTGCGTTGATCCGATTGAAAAGAAGCCGCTG
>QHNF01000225.1 GCA_003218345.1 Verrucomicrobiota bacterium
CGGCCATCATCCGACGGCAATCGCTCACACGTTGCAGGCGCTGCGTCATCGCTATCGCGGTCATCGGCTTTGGGCTGTCTTCGAGCCGCGTTCGAATACGACCCGGCGCGCGGTTTTTCAACAGCAACTCCCTGACGCCCTAAAATTGGCTGATGGGGTTTTCATCGCGCAAGTCGCCAAGTTGGAGCAGATCCCTGAAAAAGAGCGATTAAACCCAGAAGCGGTCGTGGACGCGATTGCCAGGGGTGGTCACCCTGCGTTTTATGAGCAGAATGCGGATACGATCGTGGATCGAATCGTTCCGATGCTGCGGCCAAAGGATGTCGTCGCGGTTTTTAGTAATGGCGGATTTGATAATATCCACGAGAAGCTTTTGAATAGGTTAAAACAGTAGAGCATGTGTCCCGCTTGCACCGTTCTTTCGCAAGCCAGAGGCTTGCGCTACTCTTTTGCCGCCGACGTATGATCGTGCACAATCCGCCAGCCTTCCGGCAAGTGTTTAAAGACGAGCGTGAATCTCCCGTGCGGCTGGTCGTTTGCTCGCTTCAGTCTCCAACGTCCCAATGCCACAGCCGAATCAGATGACAACAGCGTGATTTCAAGGTCAGAAAACGTAAGCGTCCCCATCTTCGCGCGACTGGAATATTTTTTCCTATAACGATCGCGCACTGTTTGCCAGCCGCGTCTGACCGTATCTTCCGAGATGAATACGGTCGATGTTGAGCGCGCATATCCATTCATAAATCCATCGATATCACCCCGGTTCCAGGCATCCTGCTGGGCGCGAAGGACGGACCGAATCTGGGCAATTGCGCTTGCGGGAACGTTTTCCTTCGCAATTGGTGCGGCGAAAATTGGTGAACCTGCTATCGATACAATAAGTATCAGTGCCGAATGAAAAAGGGCGAGCGCAGTCGAGTGCGCATCATCGGCTCGCGTTACTCTCATTTGCAAGACAGCTAATTCTTCATACTTTGTCGTCCGCAGCGTCAAGGTTCGAATATGGGAATAGTTGCTTCGAGGGAGCGAAATCGTTTGACCAGTATTCTGAATTTACTAGCGTCATCCACCCTTACCAAATAAGACCGTGTATCGGCTTTTCTCTATCGTGATGCTCGCGCTTGGCAGCGCGACGGCGGTCTCAGCTCAAAGCGCACCTGAGCGTCCCAATCCATCTTCTGCTTCCGAGGTCGCTCAGCAGCAACCTCCGCAGCCCGTAACCCAAGCGGCTAATCCTGCGCGGCCAACGGCTCCCCCGAACGCGCCAGCAACGGTTCGGCTCCAGTTTCCAAACAGCGATGTCGTCGACGTGGTGCATCTCTACGAGCAACTCACCGGCAAGAAACTGGTGATGGATAATTTCGTGCAGGGCAAGGTGAACATTTTTATCGCCAAAGATGTGTCGCGCGATGAGGCGATCAAAATTATTGAGATGAGCATGGCCCTCAATGGAATTTCGCTGGTTCCAGCTGGTCGCGACCTGATGGACGTGGTGGGGGCAGGCCAAAATCCTCGAAAGGCGCCGGTGCCAATTATTTCTGACCTGGCGGATATTCCCGCCGGCAACCCTGTGATTAGCTTCTTATTCAGGCTGCAGTACGCGGATCCTCAGGAGCTTCAACAAGTATTGATGGCGTATTTTCAGGGAAGCTCAGGCACGATCAACATTCTGGCACTGCCGAAATCGTCGGCCCTTCTGGTGACGCAGAACTCCGACATCATTCGGCAGCTTGCCACTGTAATTGAACAAATTGACGTGGCGCCAGCGGAAGTGGTCAGCGAGTTTATCAAACTCGAGCGCGCTGATGCGAGCAAGGTAGTCGATATGCTCAAGGATATTTTCGAAAAGGGCACTGAAACGACGGGGCAGCCAGGTGTACGCAGCGTGAAGGTGCCAGGAGCAGTTCCACAACCAATGCCGGCTGAAGCCGGGGGAATGGGTGTGCTGTCCGAAGAGGCAATCATCGTTGGTAAAATCAAAATTACTCCCGACGTGCGCACCAACCGCATTCATGTTGTGACGCGCCCGATCAACATGCCTTTCATCCGCCAACTGATCCATGAATTTGACGCGAATGTTCAGTTTGCAAAACCAGTCACCCGCTATTTGAAATACATTTCAGCGGGTGACGTTCTGCCGGTGCTGGTTCAGTCACTGACGGAGCCGGGCACGGAGGGAGCTGGCGCGGTGCCCGGTGGCGGGTTACCTGGTGCAAGCCCGCAGCCGCAACAACCGCAACAGCGCCGAACGGGTACTACGGGAACTACTGGGACAAGTCCATACAGCTCGCTTACGGGGGGCGAGACAGGTACATCCGGTACCGCTACCGGCAGCACGCTGAATATTTCGGAAGAACTTTCCACGCAGCCGGTAAACACCACGCCGCAAGCTGTCACTGTCGGAAACTCCAAGCTCATCGCCGATCAGCGCGCTAATTCCATCATCGTCCTTGGGAACCGCGAGGTCGTGGTGAAGGTGGAAAAGATTCTGGATGAAATGGACGTCCAGGCGCCGCAAGTCGCGCTGAGCACAGTTGTCGGGCAGTTGACACTCAGCAACGACGAGGAATTCGGCGCTGATTATTTTGCAAAGTACCACAAGCGGTTCGTGGGAACCTCACATAACAGCAGCGTATTTGGTGATAATGCTCCGGGAATTCCTGTTCCCAATGCCTCGGCCTCGCCTGCCGTCAACACCGGCAACATTCTCGATCCTTCCAATCTGATCAATTTCAGTCAAATTATCCGGAATGTAGGCACTGGCACTAACATATATGTCGCAGCTGGCAATGCGTTCGCCGCCATAGTGCACCTGCTTGAGTCCACCGGTAAGTTCAAAATCGTTTCGCGACCGACGGTTTTCACAAGCAACAACAAGAAGGCTATCATCGCCTCAGGCCAGGAGATTCCCGTGCCGGTGAACAGTCTGACCAATGCCACGACCGTGACAAACGTCGCGTCGGTCTCATCAAGCATTGAATATAAAAAAGTCGCGCTGCAACTCGAGGTTGTGCCTCTGATCAATTCCGAGAAGGAAGTGTCGCTCGATATACTTCAGAAGATCGACGCCCTCGGCAACAACAGACTTGTCAGCGGGAACTTGGTGCCGGAAATCAACACGCGCTACATCCGCACGAATGTTTCTGCCCCAAACAAATCAACTATTGTGCTTGGCGGGTTGATTGAAGACAATAAACAGAAGAATTCTAGCGGCATTCCCTATCTTTCTCGGATCCCGTACGTGGGAGCTCTTTTCCGCAGCACGAAGGAGAGTCTGACCCGTCAGGAACTGATCATTCTAATGCGTCCAGAGGTCACGCTTACCAAGCTGGATGCTTATCGGCTCCGCCAAAAACAGGAGGACAGGACACACTTTGGACCTGAGCTAGAGCAGGATGATTGCCCCGAATGTCCCAAACCAAGGGACGGCAAACAGCTAACCTTGCCGCCGCCTGATATTCCCGCAGCGAAAGATATGTAGTAAGGTCGCTTTTATGAAACGAATAACTCTCGCCTTAATCCTTGGCCTTAGCGCAACCATCGCGCGAGGGGACGAATATGCTATCATCGACGATATTTTCCGTTCGACTGATCCATTGGCTCAACGAGATGAGTTGGGTCTGCTCCACCAGGGGAAGCACGTGAACGCCACTGATTTCGCGCCACGCTACAAGTGGCGATGGTGTTACTACTTCAAGGCTTCCGAACAACTGATTGTGCAGCCGGCGTATGTCGGTTCGATGCAAACCGCATTGCGCCGACTGGGGTATTATTGCGGCCCGATTGACGGCGTCTTTACTCCAGAAGTAAGCGACGCCATCGCGCGGCTGCAAAAGAATTATTCAATGCGTGTCACCGGCACGCTCACGGATCCAGTGCGGCGAGCATTACATATGCCCTGATTTTTCTGAATGAGTTCTGCTGTCAGTCAATCGTTGATTAATTTGCTGCTGGAAAGCGGCGTGCCTTCGACAGAGGAGGCGGCACAGCTGGCCTCCA